>NZ_JBFTNT010000009.1:0-56517 GCF_056397585.1 Pedobacter sp. 05L430
GACAGCAACTATTCTATTGTTGGCTATCAAATTGGGAAAACACTATCTGACTTTGGATCTGTATCTCGTGGGGTTTGCAAAACCAATGATGCTGGATTCCTTGAAGAGATTACTGAACGTACTCAGGTTTATAAAAAAGATGGTGGAATTGTATATGAAGAAAATGGTTCTGAATATCCTTTAGAATATAACACCCCGGTTTCAATGAACTTCTGGGGCTTTACTCCAGCTGTTTTTAAATTAACTGAAGACTTATTTAGAGTATTTGCTTTAGAAAATAAAGACAAACCAAAAGCTGAGTTCTTTATCCCTTTGATTGGCGAAAATCTTGTAAAAAGTGGTGCAGCCTCTTTCAAAGTTATACCTACAGATAGCCAGTGGTTTGGAGTAACTTATAAAGAAGATAAGCCTTTTGTACAGGAATGTATAGATCAGTTAGTAAAAGATGGGACTTATCCTGAGAATCTTTGGAACTAGCTAAGCAATAAAAAAGCCCCTTGATAAATTATCAAGGGGCTTTTTATTGCTTAAAAGACTATTTTTTATCGTCTTTTACTTCTTCAAAATCAACATCAGTAACGTTATCGCCACCATCAGCTGACTGAGCGCCATCCTGAGCTTGAGCTCCTTCAGGTTGTGCACCGTCTTGTCCTGATTTATACATCTCTTCTGAAGCTGCATTCCACGCATTTTGCAATTCTGCTTGTGCTGTGTCAATATCAGCAAAGTTTCTTGCAGCATGTGCATCTTTAAGTTTTTTCAAACCTTCTTCAATAGGAGCTTTTTTATCAGCAGATAGTTTTTCTCCAAATTCTTTTAATTGTTTCTCAGTTGAGAAAATTAAAGCATCAGCACCGTTGATTTTTTCTGCTTCTTCTTTAGCAGTTTTATCAGCTTCTGCATTTTTCTCAGCTTCATCTTTCATTCTTTTGATCTCTTCATCAGTTAAACCTGAAGAAGCCTCAATACGAATCTTTTGCTCTTTACCGGTTGCTTTATCTTTAGCACTTACATGCAAGATACCATTTGCATCAATATCAAATGCTACTTCAACTTGAGGAACTCCACGAGGTGCTGGCGGAATACCATCTAATATAAAACGACCAATAGTACGGTTTTGAGCTGCCATAGGACGCTCTCCTTGTAAAATATGGATCTCTACTGAAGGTTGATTATCAGCTGCTGTAGAGAAAGTTTCTGCTTTTTTAGAAGGTATGGTTGTGTTAGCTTCAATTAATTTAGTCATTACACCACCCATTGTTTCAATACCTAAAGAAAGAGGTGTTACATCTAATAACAATACATCTTTAACTTCTCCGGTTAAAACACCACCTTGAATTGCAGCACCAATAGCTACTACCTCATCAGGGTTTACACCTTTAGATGGTTCTTTACCAAAGAAAGCTTTTACTGCTTCCTGGATAGCTGGAATACGTGTAGAACCACCAACTAATATAATCTCATCGATATCACTTGTTTTTAAACCTGCATTTTTCAAAGCTGATTTACAAGGATCAATTGTACGTTTAATTAAATCACCAGCCAATTGCTCGAATTTAGCACGGGTTAATGTTCTTACCAAGTGCTTAGGTCCTGTTGCATCAGCAGTGATGTATGGCAAGTTGATCTCAGTTGAAGTTGTGCTTGAAAGCTCAATTTTGGCTTTTTCAGCAGCTTCTTTAAGACGTTGTAAAGCCATTGGATCCTGGTGAAGATCCATGCCGTTTTCATTTTTAAATTCAGCAGCTAACCACTCGATAATGATATGATCAAAGTCATCACCACCTAGGTGAGTATCACCATCTGTAGATTTTACTTCAAATACACCATCACCTAATTCTAATACAGAAACGTCATGAGTACCACCACCGCAGTCAAACACAACAATTTTCATATCCTTGTGTGCTTTATCTAATCCATAAGCTAAAGCAGCTGCAGTTGGCTCGTTAATAATACGTTTAACAGTTAAACCTGCAATTTCTCCAGCTTCTTTTGTTGCCTGACGTTGAGCGTCATTAAAATAAGCAGGAACAGTAATAACCGCTTCAGTTACTTCATGACCTAAGAAATCTTCTGCAGTTTTTTTCATTTTCTGCAAAATCATCGCAGAAATTTCTTGTGGTGTATATTTACGGTCGTCAATTTCAACCCTTGGAGTATTGTTATCACCTTTAACTACCTTATAAGGTACACGTGATGATTCTTTAGAAACTTCAGCAAAGCTGCTTCCCATAAAGCGCTTTATTGAAGATATTGTTTTTGTTGGGTTAGTAATTGCCTGACGCTTTGCCGGCTCGCCTACTTTACGCTCACCATTTTCTGCAAAAGCAACAATRGAAGGTGTAGTGCGTTTACCCTCGCTGTTGGCTATAACTACAGGTTCGTTACCTTCCATTACGGCTACGCAAGAGTTTGTTGTTCCTAAGTCTATACCAATAATTTTTGACATGCTATTTTATCTATGTTTATGTTTATGAATCTTATTATTTACATCTGTTCAACAAGCAATGTGCCAATAGGGTTTTGGCAGAAAAAATAGTTTTTCTGTAAGATTTTCAATATAAAATTGTCCGAATTACATCATAAAAATGTGACAGTATGACAGAATGCTGTTACATTTCGTCTTTCAAGAGTCTTTCCAAATGATGGTAACCAATTCCGAAATAACTCTTAGTCTGCTGTATCTGAGCTAGTATTTCGGTTTTTCTACTCTTAGCAATCTCTCCTTTTATACCAACAACCAAAACATTTTTTGGAGTATGAACATCCGAAATGAATTCGAATATTTTAGTTTTATAACCAAAATACTCCAGTACCAGTGCCCTGATCCCGTCAGTTATCATTTCTGCCTGGCGCTCCATGAATATTCCATATTTAGTTAAAAAAGAAACATCGTTTTTAGTTTTACCTTTTTCCATTTCTCTTCTGATCTGCTTATGACAGCAAGGTGCAACAACAATTAATTCTGCATTAGTCTTAATTCCTTTATAGATCGCATCATCAGTAGCCGTATCACAAGCATGTAAGGCAATTAACAAATCAATTGAATCAGTATTATAATTATCAATGGTGCCCTCTACAAACCGCAATTGATTAAAGTTCGATTTTTCAGCAATGCTATTGCAGAGCTGTACCATGTCTTCTCTAA
This sequence comes from Pedobacter sp. 05L430, assembly GCF_056397585.1. NCBI lineage: Bacteria > Pseudomonadati > Bacteroidota > Sphingobacteriia > Sphingobacteriales > Sphingobacteriaceae > Pedobacter > Pedobacter sp. 05L430. The sequence goes on from NZ_JBFTNT010000009.1 coordinate 3,149, forward strand.
ATTCAACGCCTACCATATTCACATTTTGATTAAGTACATTATGTAAATAATCATAAAGGGCAAAAGTAAGATACCCCTTACCCGACCCCATGTCCACAACATTTCGGACCTTAGCATCTGGCAGTTCTTTAATCAAAGAACTTAAAATTTCAATATACTGATTAATCTGTCTGTACTTATCCTGAGAATTTTTGAATACATTCCCCTCCTGATCAGTAACCTTTAGCTCTTGTAAATAAGTTTTTCCTGCTGGCTTTATAATTCTCTTCTTCTCTTTATCATGAGACAAACTCGGTTTAATATTAGAAGCATTTTGTCTTTCTCTTAAAGAAATGGTTCCCTTTTTCCCATGCTCTATAATTACTTCTTTATTTGTGGTGAAAAGGGTGCAGATTCTAAAATCATTACTAATCAAATTCTTAATTAGATCAGTGCCATCCTGTATGCTTAGGTTCTTAAATATATCACGGGTTTTATAACGATAATTAAAAGAAAGCATCTCAACTCGCTTAATCTTTACTCTTCGAACATAGATATTCTTAAGTTCTTTTTCATTTCCATGGTAATTCCCTAAAGACGCTTTTAGAAATAGATTTAATGAAATACTTTCTGATAATTGATCCAGAAATAGCTGGATACTAAGTTGATTCGACATGAAATATTATTACAGTACAAAGATAGGTTTTGAAAAGCAAAAAAAAAGTCGGCTCAAATTGAACCGACTCTTATATTCTGACTAGGGAATATTATTCTCCTTTATCTTCTTTTGTTTCTTCAGCAGCTGGTGCTTCTTCTACAACTTCTTCGGCCTTAACCTCTTCGGCTTTAACTTCTTCTGTTTTTGCTGCAGGAGCATCAGATTTTTTAGCTTTGCTTCTACCACGACGAGTAGTTTTCTTTTCAGCTGAATCTGCTTCTTTACCGTACACTTCGTTATAATCAACTAGTTCGATTAACGCCATTTCAGCRTTATCACCTARACGRTTGTTTAAYTTAATGATMCKAGTGTAACCACCTGGACGGYTWGCAACTTTAGCCGCAACATCACGGAACAATTCAGTAACAGTTTCTTTATCTTGTAAGTAACCGAAAACAATACGACGAGAGTGCGTAGTATCAGTTTTTGATTTTGTAATAAGAGGTTCAACATACATACGCAAAGCTTTTGCTTTTGCTAAAGTTGTCGAGATTCTCTTATGTTTAATTAACGATGAAGCCATGTTAGCCAACATCGCCTTACGATGTGAATCTGTTCTTCCTAAGTGATTTACTTTTCTACCGTGTCTCATTTTTAAATTTATTCAGTGTATACCGTCTCTATGAAATTAATCTGAGGGAATTATACACTATTAACAATATATAATTTATGCTTTTAGCTTATTATTCCTCGTCCAATTTGAACTTAGACAAGTTCATTCCAAAAGATAAACTCTTAGATTTAACAAGCTCTTGTATCTCTGTTAAAGATTTTTTACCGAAGTTTCTGAATTTTAACATATCAGCAACATCATAAGAAACCAAATCAGCTAAAGTACGAATATCAGCTGCTTTTAAGCAGTTCAATGCACGAACTGATAAGTCTAAATCAACTAATTCAGTTTTCAGGATCTTACGCATATGCAAGATTTCCTCATCAACTTCTTTAGTTTCTTCTTTAGCTTGAGATTCTAATACYAAATTCTCATCAGAGAACAACATAAAGTGCTGGATTAAAATCTTAGCAGCTTCTTTTAGCGCCTCTTCAGGATGGATAGATCCATCAGTAGAGATATCTAGTATTAATTTTTCGTAATCTGTTTTTTGTTCAACACGATAGTTTTCAATCGTATATTTTACATTTTTCATTGGAGTGAAAATCGAATCTATCGCTATAACTCCAACTACAGCATCATTAATTTTATTCTCTTCTGCTGGTACATAACCACGTCCTTTATTAATGGTCAATTCCACCTCTAAAGTAACAGATTTCTCCATGTTACAGATAACGAAATCTGGATTAAGAACCTCAAAGTTATTAGAGAATTTAGTAATGTCTCCTGCAGCAAATTGCTCCTGGCCATTTACTACAATAAAAACCTTCTCAGAATCACCTGAATCACCTACTTTTTTAAAACGCACTTGTTTTAAATTAAGGATAATTTCAGTCAAATCCTCTACAACACCTTTCATTGTAGAAAACTCATGAGATACGCCAGAAAAACGAATACTTGTAATGGCATAACCTTCTAAAGAAGAAAGTAATATTCTTCTTAAGGCATTACCAATTGTTACACCGAAACCGGGCTCTAAAGGACGAAATTCAAATATACCATCGAAATCAGTTGATTTCTGCATGATTACCTTATCGGGTTTCTGAAATGCTAAAATTGCCATTTATAATGTTTTTAGATCGTTATTAAAATTATGCAACGTAAAAAATTAATTGCCCGTAGGCAATTAATTAAATATATTACTTAGAGTATAACTCTACTATAAGGTTTTCTTTGATGTTTTCTGGTATCTCATCACGATTAGGATAAGCTAAAAATTTACCAGTTAACTCATTCGCATTCCAATCTAACCAATTGAATTTATTGATTACTCTTCCTGCTACAGAATTAGTGATTGCTTCTAATGTTTTTGATTTCTCGCGAACTGCAACAACATCTCCAGCTTTTAATTGATATGAAGGGATATTTACTACTTCACCGTTAACTGTTACGTGTTTATGGCTAACTAACTGACGAGCAGCTGAACGTGTAGTAGCAATACCTAATCTGTATACTGTATTATCTAAACGAGCCTCTAATAATTGCAATAAGTTATCACCTGTAATTCCTTCACGAGAAGACGCTTTGGTAAACAAGTTACGGAACTGACGCTCCAATACACCATAAGTATATTTAACTTTTTGCTTTTCCATTAATTGAACTGCGTATTCAGATTGTTTTCCTCTTCTTTTTGAGGCACCGTGTTGCCCAGGAGGATAATTTTTTCTATCTAATACTTTATCAGGGCCAAAAATTGGCTCTCTGAATTTACGCGCGATTTTGGACTTCGGTCCTGTATATCTTGCCATTGCTTTTTGTTTTAAAGTATCATGCAACCTGAAGCTGCAGACTCTTAGCTTTAAAAATTAATAAATTAAACTCTTCTCTTCTTAGGAGGACGACATCCATTGTGTGGAAGCGGCGTAATATCTTTGATAGAGGTTACTTCGATACCTGAAACCTGCAATGTTCTAATTGCAGACTCACGACCTGAACCTGGACCTTTAACAAAAACTTCTACTTTACGTAGACCTAAATCAAATGCTACTTTACCGCAATCAGATGCAGCTTGACCTGCTGCATATGGAGTGTTCTTTTTAGAACCCTTAAATCCCATTTTACCTGCAGAAGACCATGAAATAGTTTGACCGTTGTTATTTGTTAGGGTAACAATGATATTGTTAAAAGTAGCATTGATGTGCGCCTGACCAACAGGCTCAATAACAACAATACGCTTTTTGGTAACTTTTTTACTCTTAGCCATAATTATTATTCAGTACTAATTTTTATTTAGTAGCTTTTTTCTTGTTCGCAACTGTTTTTCTCTTGCCTTTACGTGTACGAGAGTTGTTTTTAGTACGCTGACCACGCACAGGTAAACCTTTTCTGTGACGTAAACCACGGTAACAACCAATGTCCATTAAACGTTTGATGTTTAATTGAACCTCTGAACGTAAAGCTCCTTCAACTTTTACGCCGTCGTTTATAATGGTACGGATTGCTGATAATTCATCATCAGACCAGTCCTGTACTTTTTTGCTTAAATCGATACCTGCTTCAGTTAATATACGTTGTGCAGTTGATCTACCTATTCCGAAGATATAAGTTAATCCAATTTCGCCTCTTTTGTTTCTTGGTAAATCAATACCTGATATCCTTGCCATATTTGTACTAAATGTTTGATTATTTGATTAAACGACAGATTGAGTAACCTGTACATTCAATCCAATCATACTTCAATAATTTCTTAACCTTGACGTTGCTTAAACTTAGGGTTTTTCTTGTTTATAACGTAAAGTTTACCTTTACGACGAATAACCTTGCAATCAGCACTACGTTTTTTAATTGATGACCTAACTTTCATTTTATTTATATCTATAAGTAATCCTGCCCTTTGATAAATCGTAAGGCGACATCTCTAATTTTACTTTATCTCCGGGTAAAATTTTGATGTAGTGCATCCTCATTTTCCCCGAAATATGAGCTATTATCTCATGTCCATTCTCTAGTTCAACTCTGAACATGGCATTCGATAATGCTTCTTTTATTACACCGTCTTGTTCAATTGAGGCTTGTTTAGCCATATAATATTGATTTTTACTTAATTAGCTGCTATTAAACAGGGTTGCAAAATTAAATAAAAAATTTTAATTATTTACTTTTTTTCTATTAAAACTTCTTCAATTAAAGAAAAGGTTGATAAAACATCTGCTTTTCCCTTTTTTACAGCCACTGTATGTTCAAAATGTGCAGAAGGTCTATTGTCATTACTGGTTACTGTCCAGCCATCAGACCAAAACTTCACTCCGGCTGTGCCGGCATTTATCATTGGTTCTATTGCTATAACCATCCCCTCTTCCAGTTTAATCCCGCTACCACGTTTACCGTAGTTAGGAACCTCTGGCTTTTCATGCAACTTAACTCCTACTCCGTGCCCTACCAGCTCTCTTACTACACCAAAACCATTCTTCTCTGCCAGGTCCTGAACAGCAAAACCAATATCTCCAATTCTGGAACCTACAACTGCCTTTTCTACAGCCAGTCGTAAACATTCCTGAGTTACTTCTACCAACTTCTTCTTCTCGGCACTTACTTCTCCAATTGAAAATGTATATGCTGAATCACCAAAGTAGTTGTTTTTAATAACCCCGCAATCCACTGAGATAAGATCACCTTCCTGAATCACATAATCGCTCGGAAATCCATGAACAACTTGTTCATTAGGTGAAATACAAAGCGAATAAGGAAAGCCGTTATAATTCAAAAAAGCAGGTATTGCGCCATGATCCTTAATAAAAGTCTCAGCCAGCTGATCTAACTTTTTGGTTGTAACACCTGGCTGAATAACTTTTGCTACTTCAGCTAGTGTTTTTGACACTAACAAAGAGCTTTCTCTTATTAATTCTATCTCCTCGAGGGATTTATAATAGATCTTAGACATTCTTTCTTCTACTATATCACTGCATTGCTTCCGCTAGCAGCTGGAATTCCTGTTCTTCCAGTAACACGACCTGTCTTCATCAATCCATCATAATGACGCATTAACAAATAACTTTCGATCTGTTGCAATGTATCCAAAACCACACCTACAAGAATTAGCAAAGAAGTACCGCCATAGAAATGAGCGAACTCAGATTTAATTCCAAACTTAACAGCGATTGAAGGAAGAATAGCGATGATAGCTAAAAAGACAGCACCCGGAAAGGTAATCTTTGAGATCACATCGTCTATAAAAGATGAAGTAGACAATCCAGGTTTAATACCAGGAATGAACCCACCGTTCTTTTTCATATCATCCGACATCTGAGTAGGATTAACTGTAATAGCGGTATAGAAAAACGTAAATGCAATAATTAAAAAAGCAAATGTTAAACTATATGCTAACGAAGTATAATCACTAAACTGAATTAGCCATGTATTTTGTAGTGAAGGAAAAAATTGCGTTAAAGTTGCCGGAATAAACATTAATGCCTGAGCGAAAATGATTGGCATTACACCTGCAGCATTCACCTTTAATGGTATGTACTGTCTTACACCACCAAATTGTCTGTTACCAACAATTCTTTTGGCATATTGAACTGGTACTTTACGTACACCCTGTACAATCATGATAGTGAACATAACTACTGCAAAAAGTGCAACTATCTCAATCACCAAAGCGATAAGTCCACCATCACCTACAAATCTAGAGCTGATCTCTTGTTGTAAAGCGATAGGTAAACGAGCGATAATACCAACCATAATGATCAGTGAGATACCATTACCGATACCTTTATCAGTAATTTTCTCTCCTAACCACATTACAAATAATGTACCTGCGGCCAATACAAACGTAGCCAGAACAAAGAATAATGTATGATTAATGATAATTGCCTCTGGCGGAACCTGAGTTTTTACATAACCAACTGCTTGTACAGCTGTAATAGCAACAGTTAGATAGCGTGTAATTTGATTCAGTTTATTTCTTCCACTTTCACCTTCCTTTTGCATTTTCTGAAACGAAGGTACAGCAATACCTAATAGCTGAACTACAATTGATGCAGAAATATAAGGCATAACTCCCAAAGCAAGAATAGATACTCTGGAGAATGATCCCCCAGCGAACATATCCAAAAGGCCCAAAAGGCCAGACTTCTCATTATCGCCTAAAAGAGTCGCATCAACACCTGGCAAAACCACATGCGATACAAATCTATATACCAAAAGAATCATGAGCGTAAATACTATACGCTCTTTTAATTCTTGAATTTTCCAAATATTACTTAAAGTAGTAAACAGCTTCTTCATTAATTACAATTTTTCGATTGAGCCTCCAACAGCCTCAATAGCTTTTTGTGCAGTAGCAGAAAAAGCATGTGCTTTAACTTCTAATTTAGATTTAACCTCACCACGACCTAATACTTTTACCAGATCATTTTTTGAAGCCAATCCGTGTTCTTGCAAGATAGCAAAATCAATGCTTGTTAAGTTAAACTTCTCAGCCAAACCTTGTAAAACATCTAAGTTTACACCTACATATTCAACACGGTTAATTGGTTTGAAACCTACCTTAGGCACACGACGTTGTAACGGCATTTGACCACCTTCAAATCCAATCTTAGTTGAATGTCCTGAACGTGATCCAGCACCTTTATGTCCACGTGTCGAAGTACCACCACGACCAGAACCAGTACCACGACCTATCCTCTTACTATTTTTAGTAGAACCTGCTGCAGGTTTTAAATTACTTAAGTTCATTTTTAAAACTTATTGTGTTGCCCTTCGCTTTCACTAATCAGGGACAACGGTTAAACAATATACAAAGGTTGCAAATGTAGTCATATAACTCACATCTGCAACCTTAAATAATTATATACTCTCGATAGCTATTAAGTGATTAACTTTTCTTACCATTCCAATAATGGCAGCAGTTGCTTCTACTTCTACACTTTGGTTCATTTTAGTTAAACCTAAAGCTTGCATSGTTCTTTTTTGGCGYTCGCTTCTRTCGATAATGCTTTTTACCTGGGTTATTTTGATCTTCGCCATAATATTATCCGTTAAAAACTTTATTTAAATCTACACCACGTTGCTGAGCTACAGTATAAGCATCACGCATCTTAGTTAAAGCATCAACAGTTGCTTTTACCACGTTATGTGGATTAGATGAACCTTTTGATTTGGCCAATACGTTATGTACTCCGGCACTCTCTAATACAGCACGCATTGCACCACCAGCAATTACTCCGGTACCTACTGCAGCTGGTTTGATTAAAACAAAACCACCTGAGAATTTACCAATTTGCTCGTGAGGAACAGTACCATTTAACAAAGGAACTTTTACCAAGTTCTTTTTAGCATCATCGATGCCTTTTGCAATTGCTTCTGTTACCTCTTTAGCTTTACCCAATCCGTAACCTACGATTCCGTTTTCATCTCCAACAACTACGATTGCTGAGAAGCTGAAAGTACGACCACCTTTGGTTACTTTGGCTACACGCTGTATGCTAACTAAACGATCTTTCAATTCGATTTCGCTAGTCTTAACTCTTTTTATATTGATAGTYGACATTCTTATCCTATTTTCAGATTAAAATACTAAACCAGCTTCGCGAGCACCTTCTGCCAACGATTTTATACGTCCATGGTATAAGTAGCCGTTTCTATCGAAAACAACTTCTTTAACACCAGCTGCGATTGCTTTCTCTGCAACTAATTTACCTACAGCTACAGATTGCTCCGATTTGTTTCCAGTACCTGAAAAATCTTTAGATAAAGATGAAGCTGATACAATTGTACTACCGGTTACGTCGTTAATGATTTGAGCATAAATTCCTTTATTGCTTCTATAAACCGATAAACGTGGACGGCTTTCAGAACCTGTTAATCTTTTTCTGATTCCTTTTTTTATACGATCTCTACGAGATAATTTTTTCCCTGCCATGATGATTATTTTTTAGAAGCTGATTTACCTGCTTTTCTTCTTAACACTTCTCCTACAAACTTGATACCTTTACCTTTGTATGGCTCTGGTGCACGTAACGAACGGATTTTCGCTGCTACTTGTCCTATCAGTTGTTTATCAATACTTTCCAAAATAATTTTTGGAGTCTGACCTTTTTCTGAAGTTGTCGTTACCTTAATTTCTTCCGGTAATTGGAATACATAGTGGTGAGAATAACCTAAAACAAGATMCAAAGTATTTCCTTGGTTAGTAGCACGGTAACCCACACCTACTAATTCTTGTTGAATTTTATAACCTTCTGTTACACCAACAACCATATTGTTTAACAAAGAACGATACAAACCGTGTAACGCTTTGTGTCTTTTTTGTTCTGAGGGACGTTGTACAGTTAATACACCATCTTCCTGACTTACTGTGATATCTGAATCTACTGCTTGAGTTAATTCACCTTTAGGGCCTTTAACAGATACTACGTTATCTTTAGATACAGTAATTGTAACACCTGAAGGGATACTAATTGGGGCTTTTCCTATTCTTGACATTTTGCTATCCTCCTTTAATTAATAAACGTGACACAAAACTTCGCCACCAATGTTTARTTTRGCWGCTTCTTTATCAGTCATWACACCYTTAGATGTAGATAAGATCGCGATACCTAAACCGTTTAATACTCTTGGCATATTCTCTACGCCAGCATATTGCCTTAAACCTGGTTTACTGATACGTACTAATGTACGGATTGCAGGTATTTTCGTAATAGCGTTATATTTTAAAGCTATCTTGATTGTACCTTGAGCAGTAGTATCCTCAAATTTGTAATTGGCAATGTAACCTTTATCAAAAAGTACTTTAGTAATTTCCTTTTTAAGGTTTGATGCAGGAATCTCTACAATTCTGTGATTTGCCTTGATGGCATTTCTTACCCTTGTAAGATAATCTGCTATTGGATCTGTATTCATTTTTTATATAGTTGTGATAGTGGTTTCCTTCCTGACCTATTCGGGACGACCTGCCATCGGTTAATATTTATTTTCTACTCAAGGAAAATACCTTAAGTACAAAGAAGCTGTGTTACCAGCTTGCTTTTCTAACTCCAGGTATTTTACCTGCTAAAGCCATATCGCGGAAAAGTACCCTTGATATACCGAAAGTACGCATATAACCACGAGGACGTCCAGTCAATTTACAACGATTGTGTAAACGTACAGCAGATGAGTTTTTTGGTAACTTATCTAATCCTTCATAATCACCAGCAGCTTTAAGTTCAGCACGTTTGTCTGCATACTTAGCTACTAATTTCTGGCGCTTAACTTCGCGAGCTTTTACTCCTTCTTTTGCCATTATAGATTTGTATTTTGATTTTTAAACGGTAATCCAAATTGTTTTAAAAGTTCCAATGCTTCAACATCAGTAGTAGCAGTAGTTACAAAAGTAATGTCCATACCTAAAATCTTGCTGATTTTGTCGATGTTGATCTCTGGGAAGATGATTTGTTCGGTAATACCTAAAGTATAGTTACCTTTTCCATCAAAACCTTTATCATTGATACCTTTGAAATCACGGATACGTGGCAAAGCTACGGAAATTAAACGATCTAAAAACTCATACATGTTATTATCACGCAAAGTAACACGTACACCTACTGGCATACCTTTACGCAATTTAAAGTTTGAGATATCTTTTTTAGATTTTGCTCCAACTGCCTGCTGACCAGAGATAGTAGTCATCTCCAAAATAGAGCTGTCCATTATTTTCTTATCAGTTACAGAGAAACGCCCAACACCTTGGTTAATAGCGATTTTCTCTAACTTAGGAACTTGCATAACGCTTTTATAATTGAACTTATCTTTAAGTGCAGTTACAATTTCCTCTTTATATTTACTTTTTAATCTTGGTACGTAAGCCATTATTTGATCTCCTCTCCTGATTTTTTACTAACCCTAACTAATTTCCCATCAGCATTAAGCTTTCTGCCAACGCGTGTTATGTCACCTGATTTAGGATCTATTAACGCAACGTTAGAAATATGAAGAGCAGCTTCTTTTTTAATGATACCACCATTTGGGGTAGCAGCATTTGGTTTTGTATGTTTTGATACAAGGTTAACACCTTCTACAAGGATTCTGCTTTTAGTAATTAATACTGAAAGAACTTTACCTTGTTGGCCTTTTGAATCGCCAGCTATAACCTTTACTAAATCTCCTTTACGGATTTTTACTTTTGGTGTAGTTACTTTATTTTTCATTTTATAATACCTCCGGTGCTAATGATACAATTTTCATGAATTGTTTTTCACGCAGTTCTCTTGCTACCGGGCCAAAAATACGTGTACCACGCGGCTCATCTTGTGCATTTAATAATACTGCTGCATTGTCGTCGAAACGGATGTAAGAACCATCTTTACGTCTGATCTCTTTCTTTGTTCTTACAACAACTGCTTTAGAAACGGTTCCTTTCTTGATGTTTCCAGAAGGCAATGCACTTTTAACGGTAACAACGATTTTGTCACCAATAGAAGCATATCTTTTTCCAGTACCACCAAGGACACGGATAACCAATACTTCTTTTGCGCCGCTATTGTCGGCTACGTTTAATCTTGATTCCTGTTGTACCATGTTATTTAGCCCTTTCTAAAATTTCCACTAATCTCCAGTTCTTGTTTTTACTCAGCGGACGAGTCTCCATGATCAGTACTGTATCACCAATACCGCAATCGTTTTTCTCGTCATGAGCCATAAATTTGGTAGTTTTCTTAACAAACTTACCATAGATCGGGTGTTTCACTTTACGTTCTACCGCTACAACAATAGATTTATCCATCTTGTTGCTTACCACTAACCCGGTTCTTGTTTTTCTTAATTGTCTTTCCATTTCGACTCTAAAGTTATTTAGTTTCACTAGCTGACTGAGCTTTACGCTTAGTCACTTCAGTATTTAATCGGGCGATATCTCTTCTTACCTTTTTAATGCGGGTAGGATTCTCTATAGCCGAAATTGTATGCGCAAATTTTAACTTTACTAAGTTTTCTTTTTCTTCTGCAATCCTGACTACTAGTTCTTCTTGTGAAAGCCCTGTGATTTCTGAGTTCTTCATTTTATTAATTTTTATGTTGTGGGCCTAGCGGTTGTAATAACAAGTTACTTACAACATTCAACCCATAACTTTTCTTATGCCTCTACGTAATCTCTACGTACTACAAATTTTGTTTGGATCGGTAATTTTTGAGCTGCCAATCTCATAGCTTCTTTAGCAATTTCTAAAGGAACTCCTTCGGCTTCAAAAATAATACGTCCTGGTCTAACTACGGCTACCCAGTATTCCGGAGCACCCTTACCTTTACCCATACGTACTTCGGCTGGTTTCTTAGTTACCGGTTTGTCCGGGAATATTCTAATCCAAACCTGACCTTCACGTTTCATGAAACGAGTCACGGCAATACGGGCTGCCTCTATCTGACGACTGGTAATCCATGTCGACTCTAAAGATTTAATCCCGAAAGATCCGAATGACAATTCAGCACCACGAGTTGCTAAACCTTTCATTCTGCCCTTTTGCATCTTTCTGAACTTCGTTCTTTTTGGCTGTAACATTTTATCTTAATATTATCGTTAAACGATCTGTTAACTAATTATTTACGAGGACCTCTATTCTGAGTATTTCCGCCTCTATTATCTCTTCCTGCACCAGGACCGCCTTGACCAGGACCTCTTCCGCCACGACCTTTGTCGTTTCTTCTGTCGCCACCGCCACGGTTATCTCTGTCTCTACCACCACCTGCAAAAGCACCTTCTGGTCTTCCACCTTTGCCTGGAGCATTGCTCGTAGCACCGATGTTTGGAGAAAGATCACGTTTACCGTAAACTTCACCTTTACAGATCCATACTTTAACACCTATTTTACCATAAGTAGTTAAAGCTTCTGCTAATGCATAATCAATGTCTGCACGGAAAGTATGCAAAGGAATTCTTCCTTCTTTATACTGTTCGCTACGAGCCATCTCAGCACCACCTAAACGACCAGAGGTCATAATTTTGATACCTTCAGCACCCATACGCATTGTTGATGCGATAGTAGACTTCATTGCTCTACGGAATGAAATCCTTGCTTCTAATTGTTTTGCAACACCTTCTGCTACTAATTGTGCATCAAGCTCAGGACGTTTAATTTCAAAGATGTTGATCTGAATTTCCTTCTTAGTCAATTTTTTCAACTCTTCTTTGATCTTGTCAACTTCCTGTCCTGCTTTACCGATCACAATCCCCGGACGAGCTGTATGAATAGTAACAGTGATACGTTTCAACGTACGCTCTATTACCACTTTAGCTACACCGCCTTTTGCAATACGTGCAGAAAGGTATTTTCTTATTTTTTCGTCCTCAACTAATTTATCAGCATAGTTGTTGCCACCGAACCAGTTAGAATCCCAACCTTTGATGATTCCTAACCTGTTACCTATTGGATGTGCTTTTTGTCCCATTTCTGTTAATTAGTTTGAGTTTCAACGTTTTTACTATCTACTATCAAAGTTACGTGGTTTGAACGTTTACGTATTCTGTAACCGCGTCCTTGAGGTGCTGGTCTTAATCTTTTTAACTGACGACCACCGCCTACCATTATCGTTTTCACGTATAATTGGTTTTCTTCAGGGCGAGAACCTTCATTTTTAGTTTCCCAGTTTTTGATAGCCGATAATAATAGTTTCTCAACTCTTATTGCTGCTTCTTTATTGGTAAACTTTAAAATATGTAAAGCTTTCTCAACACGCTCACCTCTGATAAGATCTACAACCAAACGCATTTTACGTGGTGAGGTTGGACAATTGTTTAATTTCGCTACTGCTTCCATCTCTTAATTATTTTTTCTTTTCAGAGTGACCCCTAAATGTTCTGGTTGGAGCAAACTCTCCCAGCTTATGACCAACCATGTTTTCTGTTACGTATACCGGTATAAATTTATTACCGTTGTGTACTGCAAATGTATGACCCACAAAATCTGGTGAAATCATTGATCTGCGTGACCAAGTTTTAATTACAGACTTCTTGCCTGAATCATTCATAGATACTACTTTCTTCTCTACGTTATGGTCAATATAAGGTCCTTTTTTTATCGAACGAGCCATTATTTCTTCCTTTTCTCTATGATGAAACGATTTGAGTATTTTTTAAGTGTACGGGTTTTGAAGCCTTTAGCATACATACCGTTCCTTGAGCGAGGCTGACCTCCTGATGAGCGACCCTCACCACCACCCATAGGGTGATCGACTGGGTTCATCGCTACTGGACGTGTTCTTGGACGACGTCCCAACCAGCGGCTGCGACCTGCTTTACCTAATACCTCATTTGCATGATCTGAATTGGAAACTGCTCCTATTGTAGCCAAACATGCAGTCAAGATTAATCTTGTCTCACCTGAAGGCATTTTCAATGTAGCATATTTACCATCACGAGCTGCTAATTGTGCATAAGCACCTGCACTACGTGCTAACTGTGCTCCACGGCCTGGATGAATCTCTACATTGTGCACAATAGATCCCAAAGGAATATTGGCCAATTTAAGAGTGTTTCCTACCTCTGGAGTAGCTGTTTCTCCCGAAACTACTGTTTGTCCTACTTGCAACCCTTCAGGTGCAATAATGTAACGCTTCTCGCCGTCTGCATAATGTAATAGTGCAATACGTGCGGTACGGTTTGGATCGTATTCAACAGTAGCTACTGTTGCAGGAATATCAAATTTCTCACGTTTAAAGTCAATCAAACGATAAGATTTTTTGTGACCACCACCCATGTAGCGCATAGTCATCTTTCCTGTATTGTTACGTCCTCCCGATTTCTTAGAAGATACAACCAATGATTTTTCGGGCTTGGTTGCTGTAATCTCCGTAAAACTGGCACCAACTCTAAAGCGGGTTCCCGGAGTAACTGGTTTAAATTTTCTTAAGCCCATAGTTATAAATAATTCAATTCTTATTAAATATTCGCGTAATAATCTATTGTTTCACCTGCTTTCAAGGTTACAATAGCTTTTTTATATTTCGGGGTACGACCACTAACTAATCCACCTTTAGTATTTCTAGATTTAAGTTTACCATTTACTACCATTGTATTGATAGCTAAAATGTTAACACCATACATCTTTTCAATAACTTGCTTAATCTGCAATTTATTTGCTTTATGATCTACTTGAAAAGTAAAGCGGTTAGATTTTTCTGTTAATGCCGAAGCTTTTTCTGTTAATATTGGTTTTCTTAAAAGTTCCATATTACTTGGCAAATGCCTCCTCCAATGTTTTAAGAGATTCAGTCGTCAACAAAAGCTTACCGCAATTTAATACATCATAAGTATTCAATTGATCTGCAGTAATAACTTTAGCTTTCTGAATGTTTCTGCTTGATAAATAGATATTGTTATTTTGTGAAGGTAAAACCAACAATGTCTTTTCGCCAGCTAAATTTAATGCGCTAACTAAGTTCAAGTAGTTTTTAGTTTTGATTGAATCAAAAGTGAAACCTTCTAAAACCACAACACTTTGATCTTGTGCTTTGTATGATAATGCAGACTTACGAGCCAACACTTTCAGTTTCTTATTCAATTTAAAACTATAATCGCGTGGTTGAGGACCAAATACACGACCACCACCATTAAACAATGGAGATTTAATACTTCCGGCACGAGCACCACCAGTACCTTTTTGTTTATATAATTTACGGGTTGAACCTGCAATCTCATTACGTTGTTTAGACTTGTGAGTACCTTGACGTTGATTAGCCAAATACTGTTTAACATCTAAATAAATTGCGTGGTCAACAGGCGTTATGCCAAATACCGACTCAGGAAGCTGCACCTTGGCACCTGTCTCTTTTCCTGAAATGTTTAATACTTTAACTTCCATCTGCTTACTTATCTAAGATTACGTAAGAACCCTTAGCTCCTGGTACGGAACCACTAACTACAACTAGATTTTGATCAGCATAAACTTTCAAAACTTGTAAGTTCTGAACTTTTACTCTATCTCCACCCATTCTTCCCGCCATACGCATGCCTTTAAATACACGTGAAGGATAAGAAGCAGCACCTAATGAACCTGGCGCACGCATTCTGTTATGCTGTCCGTGAGTTTGACCACCAACACCGCCGAAACCATGGCGTTTAACAACACCTTGGAAACCTTTACCTTTTGATGTACCAACTACATCCACAAAATCTCCTTCGTTAAAGATGTTTACCGTTACAGTATCACCTAAATTTAACGATTCTTCAAATGGCTCAAATTCAACCAATTTACGTTTTGGAGTGGTGTTTGCTTTCGCAAAGTGCCCTTTTAGAGGCTGAGTGGTGTTTTTTTCTTTAGCTTCGTCGAAACTCAACTGAACTGAAACGTAACCGTCTTTTTCTTCGGTCTTTACCTGTGTAACTACACAAGGCCCAGCTTCGATCACCGTACAAGGAATATTCTTTCCCTCGGCGTCGAAAATGCTGGTCATTCCTACTTTTTTTCCAATAATACCTGACATTTTCTATTTTAATTTAACACCCATCGAAGCAGTAGGGCTTCGTTCAAGGTGGATACACATCCCTATTAAGGGAGGGCAAAAATAAGAAAGAAATCTTAATTTTCAAATAGTTAGCTCATTATTTTTTCAAATAAATGCAAAAAAATAATTACATGCGGTAACGTGCAATTAAAACAACATTTACCCAACCAACTTATTACTTAAACTAAATAGAATTACACATAAAACGAATGCTCCAATCAAAACGTATAAATAATCACGCTCAATTAAGAAGCTAAAAATCGAAAAAACCACGCGCATGATTGGTGTAAATATCAGCAAGAGAACTCCAAATTGAATAATAGCACTCCCTTTTAAATGCCCCAATCCTATAAAAATATCTGATACAGTAGAGAAGCCGGCCTTAACAGAATCAAAATGGCTATAGTTTACCATTTCAGAATGATTAAAGGCAAGGTACACCAAACCTCCTATAAAAACCACTGTCATAGAAGCAATTACACCAACCCTAAGTAATGTCCCAAGGATGATCTGAATATCCCTGTCTGCAAAGAAGTTCTTCTCTTCACTCATAATCTACCAGTTAATCCATTATAAATCATTTGCAGCGCCAAAAAAGCAACAACAACAGCAAAGATAATTTTAAGTTTATCTGTTTTAGTCTTTACCAATATTTTCGAGCCAACCGTTGCTCCTGTTAAAACACCTAGTGCCACAGGCATCGCAATTCCCGGATCAATCTGTCCTCTATGTAAATATACGATAGCACTGGCCGCCGCAGTAACCCCCATCATGAAATTACTTGTAGTAGTAGATACCTTAAAAGGGATACGCATTATGTTATCCATTGCAATAACCTTTAGTGCTCCGGAGCCAATTCCAAGCAATCCGGAAATTATACCCGCAACAAACATCATCAAAAAACCACCAATCACATTATGCACTGCATAATTTTGCATACCGTTTTCTGTCGGATAAGTACCGTTCAATTTTAAAAAAACTGCTAATCTCCCCGATGTATCATTATCAGAATGGTCAATTTTTTTCCTTATCATCATTACCGCCGAGAACAACAGAATAAGACCAAAAATTATTGCAATATAGCTGGGGTTAATATATACTGTAACAACTGCACCTATAATTGCGCTTATTGTGGTAGCAATCTCCAGGAACATCCCAATTCGAATATTGGTGATCCCCTCTTTTACATAAGCAGCCGCAGAACCTGACGAGGTAGCTATAACGGAGATAATTGAAGCTCCTATTGCATAGTGAATATCAACACCCAATACCAGGGTCAACAATGGAATGATAATTACCCCTCCCCCCAAGCCGGTAAGAGACCCAACTAATCCGGCCAAGAAAGCTCCCAGCAAGACAATAATTGTAAATAGTAATACCGACATTGCTGCAAATATACTATCTCCAAACAAAACACAATAAAATTAAAATATGAATGTTAAATTAGGGGTGAATCACTTGTGAAACCGCAAACTGAATAAACAACTACCAATATTTAAAAACAAAATACCATCAATGAGAAAAATCTTACTACCAATCATCACTATTCTATTAATTAATTTTACGGCTCAAGCGCAGTTAAAAGCGGATACAAGTAAAATTGATCCCTCTTTAAGGGGGCAGTACCAGCTTCTGCTGTCAAAATCTAAAACCTTAAATGGCTATAAATTAGTAAATCCATCCAGGTTATCGGTATTCTGGCAAAATGTGAGAGATAGTTTAAACACAGATCGCAAACAATTAGTGATAACAAGAAAAAAAATCGAGGATCAAGGAAAAGAGATCTCAGATCTAAAAAAGCAAATTTCTGGCACAGAATCATCACTTGCCAATTCCAATGCTAAGTTAAATGAGATCAGCTTTCTTGGAATAGGTTTTACCAAATCAAACTATAACCTGGTTGTATGGGGCCTAATAATTGCCTTAGGCGCAGCTTTGGCTATTATCATATTAAGATCAGCTAAGCATATCCATGAAGCCAAATACAGAAGCACCTTATATGATGAGATATCACAAGAATATCAAAACTATAAAGTTAAGGCTAATGATAAAGAGAAAAAGCTGGCCAGAGAACTGCAGGATGAACGTAATAAACTGGACGAGCTTAAAAATCGCGGTAAATAAACAATTTGCTGCAATAACAAAAAAGCCCTTGAAAATAAATTTCAAGGGCTTTTTTGTTAACCGTTAAAGTATAGTTATACTTTAATTTCTACTTCAACACCGCTAGGTAATTCAAGTTTCATTAAAGCATCAACTGTTTTAGAGTTAGAGCT
Source organism: Pedobacter sp. 05L430 (assembly GCF_056397585.1). NCBI lineage: Bacteria > Pseudomonadati > Bacteroidota > Sphingobacteriia > Sphingobacteriales > Sphingobacteriaceae > Pedobacter > Pedobacter sp. 05L430. The sequence goes on from NZ_JBFTNT010000009.1 coordinate 21,150, forward strand.
ATAAATGTCTAACAAACGTTTGTATGCGCATAATTGAAACTGCTCACGTGCTTTTTTGTTCACGTGTGGTGAACGCAAAACTGTGAATATTTTCTTTTCTGTTGGCAACGGAATCGGTCCGCTAACCACTGCACCCGTAGGTTTAACAGTCTTTACGATTTTCTCAGCAGATTTATCTACCAAGTTGTAATCGTAAGATTTTAATTTAATTCTGATTCTTTGGCTCATGGTATTTATTTAATTAAGGCGCCGGTTAGAGCTATTAATAACCGGCTGCCAATTTATTTTTATTCTACAGATTTAATTCTGCCTTTTGATTTAGCAATTACTTCGTCCTGAACGTTTTTCGGAGCTGGCTCGTAGTGATCAAACTCCATTGTAGAGGTTGCACGACCAGAAGTAATAGTACGTAACTGAGTTACATAACCAAACATCTCAGAAAGAGGTACAGTTGCTTTAATTACTTGAGCACCGTTACGTGTATCCATTCCTAAAAGTTGACCACGACGACGGTTCATATCACCGATTACATCTCCCATGTTTTCTTCAGGAGTAAGGATCTCGATTTTCATGATTGGCTCCATCAACACAGGGTTACATTTAGGTAATGCCTCACGATATGCCATTTTAGCTGCAAGTTCAAAAGATAAAGCATCTGAATCGACTGCGTGGAATGAACCATCAATTAAGCGAACTTTCATGTCTGGTAGTGGGTAACCAGCCAATACTCCGTTAGCCATAGATGCAGCAAATCCTTTTTCTACAGATGGGATAAATTCACGAGGAATTGAACCACCAGTAATTTCGTTAACAAACTGCAATCCACCTTTTTCCCAATCAGCATCGATAGGAGAAATAACAACTTGGATGTCCGCAAATTTACCACGACCACCAGATTGTTTTTTATATGTCTCACGATGTTGAACAGTTCCATTAATTGCTTCTTTGTAAGCAACTTGTGGTGCACCTTGATTAACCTCAACTTTGAACTCACGTTTTAAACGATCGATCAAAATATCTAAGTGAAGCTCACCCATACCAGAGATAACAGTCTGGCCAGTTTCCTGATCAGTTTGAACTCTAAAGGTAGGATCCTCTTCAGCTAATTTAGATAAGCCCATACCTAATTTATCAATATCAGCCTGAGTTTTAGGCTCAATTGCTAAACCGATAACCGGCTCTGGGAAATCCATTGATTCAAGAACAATTGGATGTTTCTCATCACAAAGTGTATCACCTGTTTTGATATCTTTAAATCCTACTACCGCAGCAATATCACCAGCACCTACATTAGGAATTGGATTTTGCTTGTTAGCATGCATTTGGAAGATACGAGAAATACGCTCTTTGTTTTCAGAACGTGCATTATAAACGTATGAACCAGCTTCTAGGTTACCTGAATAAACACGGATAAAGCACAAACGACCTACGAAAGGATCCGTTGCAATTTTAAATGCTAAAGCTGCAAAAGGCTCATTAATGTCTGGCTGACGAGTTACTTCCTGACCAGTTTCTGGGTTAGTACCTGTGATACCATCCACATCCATTGGCGAAGGCAATAATTCCATTACCAAATCAAGCATGGTTTGAACACCTTTATTTTTGAAAGATGAACCACACACCATAGGAACGATTTTAGCATCTAAAGTAGCTTTACGCAATGCATCAAGAATCTCACGCTCAGTGATTGAACTTGGATCTTCGAAGAATTTCTCCATCAAAGACTCATCGTAATCAGCAACTGCTTCTAATAAATTCTCTCTCCATTCAGCAACTTCATCAACCATATCTGCAGGAATTGGAACCTCAGTAAAGGTCATACCTTTATCATGCTCATTCCAAACAATACCACGGTTATTGATCAAATCAACAACACCAGTAAAGTTATCTTCAGCACCGATTGGTAACTGCAAAGGAACAGCATGACTGCCCAACATATCTTTAACCTGTTTAACAACTTTTAAGAAGTCAGCTCCAGAACGGTCCATTTTATTAACGAAACCTATACGAGGAACTGCATAGTTGTTAGCTAAACGCCAGTTAGTTTCAGATTGAGGCTCAACACCATCAACTGCTGAAAATAAAAACACCAATCCGTCAAGTACACGCAATGAACGGTTTACCTCTACGGTAAAATCCACGTGTCCAGGAGTATCGATAACGTTTACCTGATATTTATTACCACGGTAAGGCCAGAATACAGTTGTTGCAGCAGACGTGATTGTTATCCCGCGTTCAGCTTCCTGTACCATCCAGTCCATGGTTGATGCACCTTCGTGTACCTCACCAATCTTGTGGTTTACCCCAGCATAATAAAGGATACGCTCTGTTGTTGTAGTTTTACCTGCATCAATGTGAGCTGCGATCCCGATATTTCTAGTAAATTTTAAATCTCTTGACATTATAATAATTTCAAATATTAGAAACGGAAATGTGAGAACGCTTTGTTAGCCTCAGCCATTTTATGCGTATCTTCTTTCTTTTTCACTGCTGCACCTTCACCTTTAGCTGCTGAAACAATTTCACCTGCTAATTTTTCTTTCATGGTTTTTTCACCACGTTTACGAGCGTAAGAAATTAACCATTTCATGCCTAAAGCAATCTTACGGTCTGGTCTTACTTCTGTAGGTACCTGAAAGTTAGCACCACCAACACGGCGTGACTTAACCTCTACTGCAGGCATTACATTTGCTAAAGCACGTTTCCATACTTCTAAACCATTCTCACCAGCTTTTTTCTCAGCTAATTCAACAGCATCATAAAAAATATCATATGCGATAGATTTTTTTCCATCGTACATCATATTATTTACAAATCTCGTCACCTGAACATCGTTAAATTTTGGATCAGGAAGGATAATTCTCTTTTTTGGTTTTGACTTTCTCATTTTTCTTTCCTCCTAATTATTTCTTTTTACCTTTTGTTGGTGCCGCTGCTACTTGTCCTGGCTTAGGACGTTTAGTACCATATTTTGAACGACGTTGGTTACGACCAGCAACTCCTGAAGTATCTAATGCTCCACGGATGATGTGATAACGTACACCTGGTAAATCTTTAACACGTCCACCACGTATCAATACGATTGAGTGCTCCTGTAAATTGTGACCTTCTCCAGGGATGTAAGCGTTAACCTCTTTACCATTGGTTAAACGTACACGTGCAACTTTACGCATTGCTGAGTTTGGTTTTTTAGGGGTAGTGGTATATACACGTGTACATACACCTCTTCGCTGTGGACAGCTGTCCAACGCCGGAGACTTACTCTTGAACTCCAGTGCTACTCTACCTTTTCTAACTAATTGTTGAATGGTTGGCATTGTTCTTTTTTGTTTTTCTTATTTTATGTTTAAAAACTTTACCCCTCAATAAGGGACTGCAAAGGTAAGACAATACATTTTATAAATCAAGGGGTTAACACAAAATTATTCAAACCATAAGATTCACAGAATAAATAATAAGAGTTCTATATGGGGTATTCGGGTTTGGGATGAAAGCAGATTAAGAATTGGTATGGGATCCCTTTGGAAAACAGATACTTTTTTCAGAAGCACCCTCGAACAAACCTCGAAGCAGCATCGAACCTGTCTTAAAGTAATCGCGTTAATGAAAGGTGTTCAAGTATAATTTCTCTACTTTTTTCCTGGCCCAGTCAGTTTTACGTAAAAACTTAAGGCTCGAATTCATAGTAGGATTATTATTAAAACAAGCAATTTTAACAAGAAGACCCAATTCTTCCCAGCCATAGTGCCATACAAGTTGTTTTAGAATAAACTCGAGTGTTTTTCCGTGTAATGGATTATTTTTCTGCTCTTCTATGGCCATGCCACAAAAATAATAAGAATAACTAAATTTGGACATAAATAAAAATATATGAATTTCAAACTAGGAGACTTTGTTCGTTTTGTTGACGAGAATTTAGAAGGGTACATTACCAGAATTATCGACAAAGATACCATCGGTGTTACTGATGCCAATGATTTTGAAATACCGGTTTTGGCATCTAAAGTAACATTAGTACATGGTGAAATTATAGAAAATGACATTGTTACCAACCGCCCTGCCCCTGTTATACCTCAGGCAGAGTTTATAAAAGATGGTGTATTTCTTGCCATCGTAACAGATCAGCACAGTAATTCTGTAGCACACTTTCATATCGTAAATGAAACGTCTTTCCAATTACTTGTTAGTTTAACTACTGAAAAAGGTGGAAATTTTAAAGGTGAGTTCGCAAACATTTTGGCTCCTCATTCAGCTAAAAAAATCTATTCAGATCAACTTGGCGACATACAGATCTGGCCTAAGTTTAATATTGAAGTGTTGTTTCATACAACAGCTAATGTTGAACCTAAACCTCCTATCGTTATAAATAGAAGCATAAAAGGCAAGGATCTTTCTGTTGCTAAAGAAGATATTAGTTTGCTGAAGCAAAAAGGATGGTTAATTCGTCTCGATGAGCCTGAACCATTAATTGATGCTCAAAAGCTGAAAGAAAGTTTTTTCAAAAGCCACTAAATAAAAGTAGCTGCGTCATGCTGCAGCACAAACCGTCATCTCGACGATAGGAAAGATTCTTGAATGAATATAACCAAGAGATCTCTCCTATCGTCGAGATGACGGCCGCTTTAAAAACAACCCATTATTAGTTTTTCTTCCATTTATTATTATCGTTATTCACATCGGGCAATAGATTCTCCGGATCCAAAACAACCGACACTACCTCTTCAGTTGTAGGGTAAGGTACGGTCCATACATTATTCCGCATCCAAACATCAACCGGGATTTTTACACGGTCAGTTTTACCACTTTTGGTTTTAATCTCCAAAATAATCGGCATTGGCATTTTTTCCAGATTGGCAACAACTATGTTATACCCTCTGGCCTCATCCCTGTTAGATTCTGTTACGCTAACAATAGCCTGATCCATTTTCCAGTTTTCAAGAAACCATCCTCTCCAGAACCACGAAAGGTCTTCTCCTGCACCATTTTCGATAGAACGGAAAAAATCATCTGGCATTGGGTGCTTAAAAGCCCAATGATCTATGTATTGTCTAAAAGCATAATCAAAACGATCCGCCCCTAGTATTACGTTTCTCAATATATTCAATCCCTGAGCGGGTTTATAGTATAAATTCCCTCCAATATTACGTTCTCTCATAGCATCGGGGCTCAGCATTATATATTCTACTTCCGGACTTTGCTGCTTGTCGGCAATCTTATGCATATCATCAGGAGTTTTTTTGTACTCGCCATTATTAAATGCAGCCGATGAAATTCCATTAATAAAAGTATTAAAGCCTTCGTCCATCCAGCCATATTTACGCTCATTACTGCCCACAATCATAGGAAACCAAGTATGCCCAAATTCATGATCTATAACTCCCCAGGCACTCCCTTTTTTGGCTTTCCAGCCACAAAAAACAATTCCCGGATATTCCATCCCCCCAACATTACTGGCAACATTTACAGCCATAGGGTACGGATATTCAAACCATTTATCGGAATAATGCTCTATTGATGTTTTAACATATTCAACCGCTCTGCCATAACCATCGCTGCCGTTACTTTCAACAGGATGAGCAGAAACAGCCAGTGCTTTCTTGCCACTTGGCAAATTGATACGTGCAGCATCCAAAACAAATGCTTTTGACGATCCCCAGGCAACATCCCTGGCATTTTTAATTTTAAATTTCCAGGTGAGTTTATCTTTAGCAGGGCGGGATTTTGGATCCTTAACTTCAGATTCAGATCTTATAGATATTGTTTTATCGCTAGCCTTTGCTTCATTCCATCGTTGTAATTGCACAGGCGTAAAAACCTCTTGTGGATTCAACAACTCACCAGATCCCATAACAATATGATTTGCTGGCGCGGTTACAGCGAAATCAAAATCACCATACTCGCAATAGAACTCCCCTGCTCCCCAATAAGGTAAGGTATTCCATCCTAGAACATCATCATACACACACATGCGAGGGAACCACTGCGCTATCGCGAATATTTCACCATTTTTAGTTGTTAAATGCCCCATACGATCAGATCCATTAATGGGAATAACGAAAGAGAAATTCATTTTTATTGTTACTACATCTCCTGCAGCAGCCATTGGTTCGGCTAGTCGTATTTGCATACGGGTATCTTCTATCAAAGAGGTAAACTTAACTTCTTTCTGTTTTTGCAATACAGTTAAGCCTTCTATTTTATATCCGCCGTTTAGCTTTTCACCTCTGGCCCCATACCTACTTCCTGCAGCGATAAGTGCATTTCCTCTAGAATCCGGTGCAAATAGATTTTGGTCAAGCTGTAGCCATAAATAAGGTAATTTATCTGGGCTATTATTTTTATACGTAATAGTAACGGTACCAGTTATTTTATTATTTCCTTCATCCAAATCTGCAGTAATAGAATAATCGGCATGATTCTGCCAGTATTTTGGCCCCGGATAACCACTTGCTGATCTGTATTCATTTCCATTTTTAGTATAAAAAAGTGGACTAAATGCAGCATGTGCATCGTAATTACCAGCATTTGGATCTGTTTGCTGCGCTACTGTAGTCAAAGCAAATGCGCACAACAATACCACTAGTATGGTTGACTTGTAAGACATATAAAAGTTTAAGTTTATAGATTTGGAAATAAAGGTATAAAATCCAACCTATCCCCTGGTAATGTAACGACTTTATTAATTTTTCTTTAACCTTGGTACCTGAGGTGGTTTTCTTTGAGATGGAGGCAATTTTAGCCACTTATGGTAGGCCTGAACAGTATAATATTTATAGTCGAATGGCCTGTTGCTTTGCACTGTTGCAACAGGTGGCCTGTACATGGTCATAAAATCTTTTAATTCCTGACCCTTTAACTTTACCAGATCTGAAACATAGGCTTCAGTAAAAACACTTTTTATCTCATTTTCGTATTGATCCTTCTCTTCCAGATCCTTTACTTTGGCCTGCTGCTCTTTATACTTGCCATATCCCAAATTTAGCTTAAGGCCACCAGCTCTTGAAACATTAGGTTTACCTTTATAATCATCCGCCTCAACCCTTTTAAATTCTTTAGCCTCAGGATCCGGAGCTAAAATTGTAGGATTTATTTTTGCACTTAAGATCTTTACCTCCTTTAAACTGGTTGAACTGCCAGGAAGGAATACTGTTTTTGGAGAAAGGTTGGTAAGATAAAGTGTGTCTTTATGATAACCATTTAAAGAAAACTCCAATACATCCCCAATCTTAGCTGCAAGCGAAAAATTACCCGAGGCTTTCGTTTTTGTGCTTTGGTTATTATTAAAATTCTTAACATTTACCTCCTGAAGCGGCAAAGTCTTTATCTCAAAATCATAAACAGTTCCCGAAACAACATCTTGCGCCCAAAGTGATAGAGGAGCCATTAAAATCAATGCAAACAAAAGTTTCTTAAGCATATTCAAATATAACGCTGTTTAAGTGTCACGTTAACTATTTAACAAACATTAACAGCAAAATGTTCCTTTATTAAGATGATTTTTTCGAAATACTATTTTAAAGCGTTTTGGTAATTTTCTTCACTAAAGCTAATTAAAATGGGCTTTCCATCAACTTCTATTATTGGACGTTTAATGGCACTAGTATAAATCATTAAAACTTTAATAGCACTTTCTTTACTGTTTACCTCTTGTTGTTCCTCGGTACTTAGTTTTTTCCAGGTAGTACCTTTTTTGTTAAGTACATTCTCCCAACCAAATGTATCACACCAGGTATTTAGTTTTTCGGCACTGATTCCCTTTTTTTTAAAGTCATGAAATTCAGGTTTAAATCCATTTTCAGTTAACCAGGTCATGGCTTTTTTAACAGTATTGCAATTTGGTATTCCGTATACGATCATAATGGCAAACTTAAAAAAAAGATTTCAAATCATAATTCGTCACATTTTTTAAAGGTTTCATCACATTTTAAATTTTGTAACCCATAGTCGTTGTACTATTGCATCAACAAAGTGTATTGAAAATTAAAAAATATTAATCAACAGCAAATGAAATTATCAGAACTAACGAAGGTTGAATTTTGGATAGCTACCAGCCTTTATGGGTTTGCCATCCTTTTACTGGTTTCAAATTCGGGAGACAGCACTCCAAGTCACCTGGAGTATTTAGCCAAAGGTGCCAATATGCAGTATTCATATGTTTCGAATTATCTTATTCCGGAACTGTTCCGTTTTTCAATACTATATTTTAGTTTTCTCTTATTGAATTTCTGCATTATACCTGCTCTTTTTAAACCAAATAACAGAGCCTTGTCGCTGGTTATTTTAGTAGGCCTGTTTCTGGGGATCGGATTAATCACCAGCATCACCTATACCTATAGCAAGGTATATATGTTCCCCGATTTCAATAGCACTCAGGATGCCTACAACCACTTCTTTTTTAAAGGATTTACGTACTCTGCATGGTTGATATTAGTCATTACCATCTATGTAGCTCTTAAAAAACTGATTGTTAGTATTAAGGAAAATGAAAACACAGGTAATGATCCGTATAACCGTACTAAGTTAGAGGCAGTTTTCGGAGCAGCATTTTGGTTTGTGGGCCTGTTGTTACTAATAGCTACATCATCGCCGTTTGAGGTTATAGTATGCTGGACACTTGTGATTTGTTCAACAATAGCTCTTGTTATCTTTTCATTATACTATCTTATCCCCCAGGTCAAAGAATCTGGAAAGCGCTTTTGGAACTACTTCTGGAAGATATTTTTCATTACCATCGCATCTTGTCTGCCACTTGCGCTTATTGCACTAATGTTTAGCAACCATGCCGAAATGGCTGGTGTTGTAATAGCCTTCCATATCCCTACCCAACTCATTATAAGCGCACCTCTATCTTGGTATATTTATAAAAAAAGGAATGATTCTAACATAGAGCTTAACAGCTTAAAAACTGAACTTGGAAAGTCTGATGCGAGCTTAAGTTTCCTGCGGTCGCAAATTAATCCACACTTTTTATTTAATGCACTAAACACGTTGTACGGAACTGCTTTGCAAGAAAAAGCCGAACGTACCGGCGAGGGTATTCAGAAATTAGGCGATATGATGCGGTTTATGCTTCAGGAAAACCTACAAGACAAAATTTCCCTGACCAGAGATGTGGATTACCTTAATAACTACATTGCTTTGCAGAAGTTAAGAACTTCCCGTTCAGCTTCGATTTCAATAGAAACTCAAATTGAAGAGCAACTAAACAGTCAGCAGATTGCTCCCATGTTACTCATCCCTTTTGTAGAAAATGCCTTTAAACATGGGGTTAGTTTACAGCATCCATCGCATATAAAAATCACATTGCAGACCAAAGAGAACACCCTGTATTTTGATGTAAATAACAGCATCCACATTAAACCGGATAATGACCCCGAGAAACTTAAAAGTGGTATCGGCTTACAAAATGTAAAACAAAGGCTTGCACTGCTGTATCCTAGGAAGCATGAATTGATCATTAGGGAAAGTGCCAATGAGTTTTTTATTCATTTAACACTACAATTATAATAATTACATCAAGGCAAACTTATTAAAGATGTGTTATATTGTGCCAACAAAAGCTCTACTATTAGATAACAAATGATATTAAAAAATGCTGGCAATAGCAATTGATGATGAACCGATAGCACTGGATATAATAGAATCGCATGCGTCTAAAGTTCCGTTTATTGAACTCAAAGCTACATTTGTAAATGCTTTTGAGGCTATCTCCTATCTGCAAAACAATAAAATCGATTTAATTTTTCTAGATATAAAGATGCCCGATATTAGTGGCATTGATTTTTTGAATAGCCTAACGAATCCTCCAATGGTTATTTTTACAACCGCATATTCTGAACATGCGGTTAAGGGTTTTGAACTAGACGCTGTAGATTATTTATTAAAGCCATTTTCACTTGCCCGCTTTTTAAAAGGATGCAACAAAGCTCAAGAATTCTATAATCTTAGAAATAAGACAGAAAATGAAGAGCAACCTGCTGCCATTTTTATTAAAGACGGCTATGAGCAAATAAAGGTACAAATTGAAGACATATTATATATAGAGGCTTCGGGTAACTATACCCTTATTCACCTTGCAAACAAGCCACTTCTTAGTACTCGGATCCCTATAAGTGAAATGCTCCTGTTGCTTCCTGCAAAATCATTTATTAGAACACACCGCGCTTTTATAGTTTCAAAGGACAAGATTAGTAAGTATGATCGCACTCAAATCTGGATTGGCGAGCAAATTATCCCAATTGGGGTAACTTATAATCAATGTTTAAGGGAATTACATTAAATTTATCTTACAATAGTTAGTCAACTTGTCTTAACAAGTACTATCATTGTATTTATTTTTTAAGAGCTTCAATATTTATTAACTTAATATATGTTTAAATTATCTTTTAAACAACAAGTGTTAACAGGATTTGCTGTATCCTTGTTATTTGTTTTGGTATCAGCAATCACATCCTATCTAAGTATTGATAAGCTAAATCAAGATACAAAATGGCAGAGCCATACTTACGATGTGATCAATCTGATAAAAGACGTCGAGTTTCAGGTTTTAAACTCAGAAACCAGCATCAGGGGGTTTGTTTTGTCTGGCGACAAACAATACCTTAAGCCTTACGATGCCAATGCATCAAAGATTCTACCTACAATAGCCGAATTAAAGAGGTTAACAAATGACAACGCTGAGCAACAGATCAGAATTGATTCTMTAAACCAATATGCACACGCTAAAACTGAAGAGATGAAAGGGGTGCTTAGCGCTTATGAATCAAATGGGAAAGAAGCTGCCGTATCCCGTGTAATGGCAGGGCTAGGCCAGCTTTATAAAACTCAAATCTTAAAAACAGGCAACAAAATAATTGAAACCGAGCTTAACCTCCTTGCCAAAAGAAAAGCCGCCATTGTAAATAGCAGCAAGCAAAGCGAAGGAGTGGTTATGATAAGTGCGGTAGTCATTTTTTGTTTAATCTTGTTTCTATTCTCCTATATTAGAAGAACTTTTGACCAGCAAAAACTAACAGAAAATCACATCAGAGACTCTAATATAGAACTGGAACGGATTTCGGCTGAAAACGAACAAAAAAACTGGTTGCTATCTGGCGCAACAGCTGTAAATGAGGCTATGCGTGGAGAGCAGGGGGCTGATGAGCTATGCACAAAAATAATAACCTCAATATGTAATTATATACATGCACCTGTTGGTTCAGTATTTCTGGTTAATCGTTCAAAAAAAACCATCAAATTTATTGGTGGTTATGCATTTGAAAATACAAAAGGAACCATAAAGGAATATCAATTTGGTGAAGGATTGGTTGGACAGGCAGCTCTTGAGCAGCAATCCAAACTGCTTAACAAAGTTCCTTCAGATTATATAAAGATTCAATCGGGGTTAGGCAGCACCCTTCCAAGCCATATCTTTCTGCTTCCAATACTATTCGAAAACGAAACGCTAGCGGTAATAGAGTTAGGTTTAAATAAAGAACCAGATTCATCTACGCTAGTGTTTTTAAACACAATTGCCGAAAGCATTGGTGTAGGAATAAACAGTGCAGTAGCACGTGTTAAATTAAGGGCCTTGTTTGAACAAACTCAACAGCAGGCCGAAGAGTTGGAAAGTCAGCAGGAAGAGCTTCGCACAACAAATGAAGAACTGGTGTATAAATCAGAACAGCTACAGGCATCAGAAGAAGAACTTAGGGTACAACAAGAGGAACTGCGCCAAACCAATGCCGAACTGGAAGAAAAAGCTCAATTGCTTGAAGAACGTAATATTCTAGTAAACCAGGCCCGGGAAGCAATGAGCTTAAAGGCTGAAGAGCTGGAAGTTTCAAGCAAATACAAATCTGAGTTTTTGGCCAATATGAGTCACGAGTTAAGAACTCCTTTGAATAGCATATTGATTCTGGCAAGAATATTAAAAGAGAACAGACCTGAAAATTTAAACGAAGATCAGATTAAATATGCAGGGGTTATACATAATGCGGGCTCCGACCTGTTAACGCTTATTAACGACATTCTTGATCTTTCGAAAATTGAATCAGGCAAAATAGATCTGACAATAGAACACGTCTCGCCTAAGGCCATTCAACAAGATATGGATGCATTGTTTAGCGAATTGGCCAGAAGTAAGAAAATCACTTTTAAAACCACTCTTGAACAAAACTTACCCGAATCTATATTTACTGATCAGGCAAGGCTGGAACAAATTGTGAAGAACCTCCTTTCAAATGCCTTTAAATTTACTCCAGAGCATGGAGAGATATCTTTAAATCTAAGCAGTGCGGCAAAAGGGACGAAGTTCTACTCTGAGCAGTTGAGAAACTTAAATAAGAATATAATAGCTATAACGGTAAAGGATTCTGGAATTGGAATACCGGAAGATAAGCAGAAGCTAATATTTGAGGCATTCCAACAGGCCGATGGATCGACAAGCAGAAAATATGGTGGCACGGGCTTGGGCTTATCTATTAGCAAGGAACTTGCATATATACTTGGAGGCGAAATTCAGGTAATAAGTGATCCTGGTTTAGGAAGCACCTTCACACTTTTTATCCCTGAGGAAAATACCTCAAATAATCCGAAAGAGATAATTAACCAAATAAATGAAGAGGCTAAAATTATTCCTTTAATTCCTGAGCCTGTACTACTTCCAGTCAAGAACGGCACAGTTCAAACATTACTAATAGTGGAAGATGACGTTGTCTTTGCAGACGTACTGAATGATTACGCTATAGAAAAGGGTTTTAAACCTCTTCTTGCTCATAGTGGAGATGTTGGATTGGAAATGGCTATATCTGAACTTCCAGATGCTATTGTTTTGGATATTATGCTGCCCGTTATGGACGGATGGACAATACTTAAAAAGCTAAAAGAAAACCCCAAAACAAAACATATCCCTGTACACATGATGTCGGCAGGTAATGAAAAGGAAAGTAAGGCAAAAAAAGAAGGCGCAATAGGCTTCCTCAAAAAACCTATTGAAAAGGATAGACTTGACGAGGCGTTTGAACTATTAAGTTCAGCGTACATAAAATATAATTTTAATACAGTCTTAGTAATTGAAGACCAGGAGCTTCATAGTAAAGTTTTAACCCAGCAGCTTACCGATAAAGGTGTTGATGTAAAACAAGCCTTTACAGGTAAAGAGGCATTAGCCCTGCTGGAAGAACATACATTTGATTGTATTATCCTCGACCTAAAGCTTCCAGATATTTCCGGATTCGATCTGCTGGATACGATTAAATCGCAACCGGCCCTTGCCCACGTGCCTGTAATCATAAATACAGCGATGGAATTAAGCGATGAAAAAATGGCTCATATCATGAGATATACAGAAGCCATGGTTCTGAAATCAAACAAATCAAATGACAGATTAATTGATGAGGTCAGTCTTTTCATGAACAAGCTTAAACAAAGCGACCGATCCACGATTCAAACACAAAATAAAAGTAAGGGCCTATCCACTATTGAAAAAGCATTAAAAGACAAAACCATTCTAATTACCGATGATGATATGCGTAATATTTTTGCTCTTTCCAGTGCCTTGCAACTCTACGATATAAATATTGTAATTGCAAACAACGGAAGAGAGGCGCTTGAACGATTGGCCGAGAACGAACAGATTGATTTGGTTCTAATGGATATTATGATGCCCGAAATGGATGGATACGAAGCGATGAAAGCAATTAGAAGCGAGAAGCGCTTTTCGAAACTTCCAATTATTGCTTTAACAGCAAAAGCCATGAAAAATGATAGGGAGAAATGTATTGAGGCGGGTGCCAATGATTACATATCTAAACCGGTAGATATGGATAAACTGCTATCAATGCTAAGAGTTTGGTTAAGCTAATATGGATCAATCATCAGACACAATAACGTACGAGCAACTAGCCGATCTGGTAGATTTTATCAGAAATGTTCATGGTTTTGATTTTGGAGATTATTCTGCTGCTTCTCTAAAAAGAAGGGTTACCAGAATTATGCAACTTCAAAGGCTATCGCTGTTTGACTTGCGCATATTATTAACAAATGATCCTGATTATTTTGAGAATTTTTTAGTTGAAGTGACGGTAAACGTAACTGAAATGTTTAGGGATCCTTTATTTTTCAAATCAGTAGCTACTAATGTAATTCCTTATTTAAGATCTTATCAAAGAATCAAAGTTTGGAATGCTGGATGCTCTACCGGAGAAGAACTTTATTCTTACGCCATACTTTTCTCTGAAGAAAACTTGTACGAACGATGCTTTTTTTATGGGACAGACATCAATGTAGATGTCCTGGAATATGCCCGGAATGGAATCTATGATTTGCAAAAAATGAAGCAATATTCTGAAAACTTCCATAAAACCGGCACAATACATACACTGTCTGATTATTATACGGCAAAATATGATGCTGCAAAAATTAATCATTCTTTAAAGAAAAATGTGCTATTCTCTGTTCATAATTTGGCTTCTGATGGGGTATTCAACGAATTTCAAGTAATATCCTGCCGGAATGTACTTATCTACTTTAATACAGACTTACAAAAAAGAGTAATTGAATTATTTTACAATAGTTTAGCTAATTTTGGCTTTTTATGTTTAGGATCCAAGGAAACACTAAGAAGCACTGAAATAGGCAGATTTAAAATCATAGACAAAAAAAACAACATTTACCAGAAAATAGGTTAACATTAACACTCAGATAAGATAAAACATGGAGAAGATTAATATATTGATTGTTGATGACAGGCCTGAAAACATAATAGCGCTTGAGGCACTGCTACAGAGAAATGATATTAATATAATTAGTACCACAAACCCAAATGAAGCACTTAGAATTTCCTGGGAAATGGATATTGCAATTGCTTTGGTTGATGTTCAAATGCCAGAAATGGATGGATTTGAACTTGTTGAAATACTAAAAAGTAATCCTCGAACAAAAGACATATTAATCATATTTGTAACAGCAATTTCTAAAGAAACAAAATATGCGGTAAAAGGATTAAATTCCGGCGCTGTTGACTATTTATATAAACCATTAGATCCGTTTATCACTTCAGCTAAAGTTGATTCTTTTATACAATTTATAAGAAACCAACGTGAGATAAAAACAAAGAACAAAGAACTGGAAGCTTATCAAAAGGAACTTATAAAAGCTAAAGAAGAAGCTGAGCAGGGCAAAAGAATAAAAGAAAATTTTCTTGCCAATATGAGCCATGAAATCCGCACTCCTATAAACGGGATCATTGGTCTTGCCCATCTGCTGGAAAGAACCACTTTAACCGAGGAACAAAGAGAGATGATTTCATTACTTGAAATATCTTCTAGTTCATTGTTGGGCGTTATTAATGACATATTGGATTTATCAAAAATTGAGGCTGGCAAATTTAGAATTAATAGAACTCCAACTGATATCCAAAACGTTTGCAATTCAGTTATTAATCTTTTACGTATAAGGGCAAAAGAGAAGAAACTGAATTTAGAAATGGAATTAGCCCCTGAACTTCCAGTCCATGTACTTGCAGATTCATTGCGTTTAAACCAGATTTTAATGAATCTGATAGGTAATGCAATTAAATTTACATCTCAAGGCAGTGTTACATTAAGGGTAGAAATTCTTAATAGCAAAGGGAATAATATTCAGGTTAAATTTTCTGTAATTGATACAGGCATTGGAATAGCTTCGGAAAACATTGAGAAAATATTCGAGACGTTTGAACAGGCCGATGAGCAAACTACGGTAAAGTTTGGCGGCACAGGTTTGGGGTTATCTATAGTAAAAAACCTTGCCAAACTCAAAGGCGGCTACCTTGAAGTATTTAGTGAAGAAAATAAAGGAAGCACATTCTGTTTTACAAACTGGTACGAAATTGTAAAAGAAACACTACCCATTCAGAAAGTAGCTAAAGAAAATTTCACTCCTTTCGATAATGTCAAAATTCTTGTAGCAGAAGATAATCCAATCAATAAATTTCTTATTGTGAAGATATTAAAGGATTGGATGATTGATGCAGACGTTGTAGAAAACGGGAAAGATGCAATAAACAAGCTAAAAGAGAATCATTATGACCTTATCTTGATGGATACCTTTATGCCTGTTTTAAATGGCTTAGACGCAATCAGGATGATTAGAAATGGTTATGCCAAAGGGAAAGAAAACATCCCAATAATTACATTTTCGGCTGCAGTTATGGAAACGGATACTAAAACTGCTATGGATGCGGGGGCAAATGATGTAATAAGCAAACCCTTTGAACTTGCCACCCTACATGAGAAAATAACCAAATATACTACAGTTACTTATTAAAGGCTGTCATAGTTTTTGCCGGGCCAATGGTTACAAAGCTTTTAATTAGTTCTACGCTTGTATCTATCAGTGCTGGCAATTCCGGCTGCTCTTCTTTATAAAAGTTTGAAAGGACATAATCGGCTTGTCTACCTTTGGGAAAATCATCACCAATCCCAAAGCGTAAACGAGGATATCCTTGTCCACCGCACAAACCTTCAATACTTCTTAAGCCATTGTGTCCTGCGCTGCTACCCTGCATCTTTAATCGCAGCTTGCCAAGTGGCAAGGCAAGATCATCTACAATAACCAGAACATTTTCTAAGGGGATACGCAGCTCCTGCATCCAATAATTTACTGCCTTACCACTTAAATTCATAAAAGTAGTTGGYTTTATTACGTGTAGCTTCTTGCCTTTAAACGAAACTTCAGAATAATAGGCAAGCCGTAAATTAGAAAAAGTACCACCCAGCTGCTTAACTAACTCATCAGCTATATTAAATCCAATATTATGCCTTGTATAAGCATATTCAGGTCCTATATTTCCTAAACCAACTATTAAGTATTTCATTGCTGCAAAGATAATAGTTTACGCGACATGCATTTTCTGTAATTCTATTTTCACAAAAAAAGCAGCACTAATTATCTTAGTGCTGCTTTTTATATTTAGCTAATTCGAATTATTTCTTGTTAGCTTCTTGCTCTGCTTGTTTTAATGCTCTTGACATACCTACAGAAACGATAGTATCTTCAGGAGTGTTAGTAATAACGTATGCGCCTTTTTGAAGGTCACGAACACGGAATAAATTACCCACTTCTAATTTCGCAATACTTACTTCAACTGTTTGAGGCATATCTTTAGGCAATGCTTTAACACGAAGTTTACGTAATTTTTGAACTAGTTTACCACCCATTTTAACACCTGGAGAAGTTCCGGTTAATTTAACAGGGATTTCCATTAGAATTTCTTTGTCATCAAATAACTGAAGAAAATCTACGTGTAATAATAAATCAGTTAATGGGTGAAATTGTAATTCTTTGATAATAGCTTTGATTTTCTTACCACCTAAGGTAATCTCAACAAAGTTAGCTTCTGGTGTATAAATAGCATCCTTTAATTCAGTTGTTACTACAGCAAAATGTGCTTGTTCTTTACCACCATACAATACTGCAGGAACTTTGCCTTCATAGCGAAGCTCTTTAGCATCGCGTTTCCCTACGTTCTCTCTTGGAGAACCGCTAATTGCGATTGTTTTCATTTTTTTGTTTTTTAAATGTTTTGAAACCTTAACGGCTTCATTATATATAGTTATTAATATTAAACGTTAAAAAGATCACTAATTGATCCATGCTCATTCACATTAGCAATTGCTTTTGCAAACAATGGAGCTGTTGAAAGCACTCTTATTTTTGGGCTATCTTGTTTCAAAGGAATCGTATCTGTTACAATCAATTCGGTTAGCATCGAATTTTCAACAGTTTCATATGCCTTGCCTGATAATACCGGATGTGTACAAACCGCTCTTACACTTTTCGCACCCTTTTCCATAATTAAAGCTGCAGCCTTAGCTAATGTACCTGCAGTATCACAAATATCATCAATAAGCACCACATCTAACCCTACTACGTCTCCAATTATAGACATAGATTCTATTTCATTAGCACGCTTACGGCGCTTATCGCAAATCACTACCTCAGCATTAAAGAACTTAGCAAAAGTACGCGCACGGTAAGATCCACCCATATCTGGTGATGCTATGGTTAAGTTTTCAAGCCCTAAACTCTTTATGTAAGGAACAAAAATTACTGAACCATCAAGGTGATCAACCGGAATATCAAAAAATCCCTGAATCTGAGCTGCATGTAAGTCCATGGTCATGATCCTGTGGATACCTGCAGATTTTAAAAGATTTGCTACTAATTTAGCTCCGATTGCAACCCTTGGTTTATCTTTCCTATCTTGTCTGGCTAATCCATAATAAGGAACAACCGCAGTTATATAATGTGCAGATGCTCTTTTTGCAGCATCAATCATTAATAACAGTTCCATTAAATTATCAGAAGGCTGATAGGTAGATTGGATAAGAAATACATCACACCCCCTTACAGTTTCATCATAAGAAGGCTGAAACTCACCATCGCTAAACTTGCTTAAGGTTACATTACCAAGAGGCTTGCCGTAACTTTCGGCAATTTTATGTGCTAAATCTTTAGTACCGGTTCCGGCAAAAAGTTTAACTGGGTTAAATTGCAATGGCATTATTGAAAAGTTTCAATACTGGTTAAAAAAAATCGGATTGCGGTTTAATTCACAATCCGAATATTGTTTAGTTGTCCGACCTGGATTCGAACCAAGACAAACGGTACCAAAAACCGTTGTACTACCCTTATACTATCGGACAATCTTCCATTAAAAAGGTTGCTTTGAAATGGAATGCAAATCTACGCACATTTTTCAATTTTGCAAGGGGCAAATAAAAAAAATATAAAATATTTTATATCAAATAGCCCACCCTGCTTATTACTCCCAATAAATCAATCAGTTAATCTAATCATATTTTTATAATTATTTTTTCACTACATGAACGTTACTTAAATAATGTATACAGAATACAGCATATACTAAGGAATAAAGCCATGTTTTAATCTAATCGTACATTTTTACAATAACTGAATTCATACAATATCGTCTATATTATAAGTAGTGATTATCTTAAGCAGGAACGTTAAATTTGTTAAACACAGCTTTAGATTATACGATTATCAATCTTATTCTTTATTTTCGGACGCAATTAATTGCCTTTACATTAGTAACTACTTGATAACGAAATGAATTATTCAAAAATCAATAACATTACCGGTTGGTTCTGTTTTGCCATTGCTACCTTAACCTATATTTTAACTCTAGAGCCCTCTGTTAGTTTTTGGGACTGTGGCGAATTCATAGCTTCTGCTCTAAAAATGCAGGTGGTGCATCAACCAGGAGCGCCTTTATTTTTAATGATCCAGAGATTCTTCTCTTTACTTGCTCTTGGCGATGTTACTAAAGTAGCATATTTCATGAACGTGGGTTCTGCAGTTGCAAGTGGTGCTACTATATTATTTTTGTTCTGGACAATTACTGCCCTAGCCAAAAAGATCTTAATAAAAGATAAAGAAGAGATTTCTAAAGCCAACCTAATCTCTATTATGGGAGCTGGTGTTGTTGGAGCCCTTGCTTATACATTCTCTGATAGCTTCTGGTTTTCGGCAGTTGAATCTGAAGTATATGCGCTATCTTCACTATTTACAGCTATAGTTTTCTGGGCTATATTAAAATGGGAAGCACATGCCGACGAACCTCGTGCTGACAGGTGGTTGTTATTTATCGCCTACATTATGGGGCTTTCAATAGGCATCCACTTACTAAACTTGCTAACCATACCTGCAATTGCTTTTGTTTATTACTTTAGGAAAACTAAAAAAGCTACTACTTCAGGTATTGTAAAAACGGGATTAATTGGCATTCTAATTTTAGCCTTTATACAATACGGCATCATTCAATACCTGGTTTCTTTCGGTGCTTATTTTGACTTGTTCTTTGTAAACACCTTAGGTTTTGGTTTTGGGTCGGGTGTTATTTTCTTTGCAATATTATTAATAGGTGGTATTGTTTGGGGTATTAGATATTCGATAAAACACCAAAAGAAGATCCTCAACCTTGCGCTATTATCTACAGTATTAATCATATTCGGATATGGCTCTTTTGCAATGATCATTATTCGTGCGAAGGCAGATCCTAATCTAAATAATAGTGATCCCGATAATGCTTTTTCATTTCTGGGATACCTTAACAGGGAACAATATGGCGATAGACCATTACTATTTGGGCCTAACTATAACTCACAAAAGGTTGATATTAAACAGGGTAAAACCCTATACAGAAAAGGTGCTGAAAAATATGAAGTAGCTGGAAGAAAAACTGATTACGAGTACGACAGAACTACCCCTTTTCCGAGAATGTATAGTGATGATGCGCGACATATAGGTTATTATAAGGATATGATGGGCTTTGATGATACCCATTTCCCTAATCTTATAGATAATATTGGATTCTTTTTTGGCTATCAGACCGGCCAGATGTACATGAGATACTTTATGTGGAACTTTGTTGGTCGTCAAAATGACGATCAGGGACAAGGAAGTTTGTACGAAGGTCAATGGTTAAGTGGGATTAAACCGATAGATGCTGCTCGCCTGGGCGATCAAACTCACCTCCCTCCAACTATAACCGACAATAATGCATACAATAGATTCTTCTTTTTGCCGCTTATATTAGGACTGCTGGGAGCAATATGGCATTTCCAACGTAATCAAAAAGATGCAGGTATAATAGCCTTGTTATTCTTCTTTACTGGTATGGCTATTGTATTGTATCTTAATCAAAAGCCTATGGAGCCAAGGGAGCGGGATTACGCCTATGCCGGATCCTTTTATGCCTTTGCTATATGGATAGGTCTGGGAGCATTGGCTTTAAAAGAGTGGCTATTTAAGAAGGTCACCCCTGCTACAGGTGCTGTTCTGGCAACAGTTGTTGGATTGTTTGCTGCACCCGTAATTATGGCGGCACAAGGATGGGATGATCATGATCGTTCTACTAAGCTTGTTGCTCATGATATAGCGGTTGATTATTTAGAGTCTTGTGCACCAAATGCAATTCTATTTACCTACGGTGATAATGATACCTATCCGCTTTGGTACATACAGGAAGTTGAAAATGTTAGACCAGATATCCGTCTGGTAAACCTAAGCTTATTTGATACTGATTGGTATATAAATGGAATGAAGCGTAAGCAAAATGAATCTGAGCCATTGCCGATAAGCATGAAAGAATCTCAATATGTACAAGGCAATAGAGATGTAATGTATTATCAGGATTATAAAATTGCAGGTTCAATTGAACTGAGTAAGATTTTTGAAGTATTAACTTCTGATAATGATGAAGATAAACTTCCCTTAAATGACGGTACAAAAGAAAACTTTATCCCAACCAAAAATTTTAAACTTACTGTAAACCGTGCTGACGTCATTAAAAACGGGGTAGTTAATGCCGCAGACTCAGCTAAAATTGTTCCTGCTCTTGAATGGAAATTTAATAAGAACTACGTTACTAAAGGTACTTTAGCAATGTTTGACATCCTTGTTCACAATAACTGGAAAAGACCAATTTATTTTGCCAGTACAGTGCCTTCAGAGCAATACAATGGCCTGGACAACTATTTATATAACGAAGGGCTTGCGATACGACTAATGCCTTTAAAAATAGATAGCGCCGCTGGAAAAAGCGATTTGGTAAATACGCCTGTTCTATACAATAACCTGATGAATAAATTCAAATGGGGCAATGTAAAGAATGCGCGTTATCTTGACACGCAATCATCAGACGATATCTCTATTTTTACAAGCATGTTTAATAATGCTATTACCGGTCTTGTTAAAGAAGGAAAAATTGAAGATGCTAAAAAAGTTGCGAACCGTTATTTCGAAGTAATGCCTGATAAGTTCTATGGTATGCGTTCTATGATGGGGGCATATTTTATGGCTGAGAATCTGTATACTTTGAATGACAGCAAGAGAGCCAATGCTCTAATCGAAAAATCTGCAGCCTATATACAAAAGGAACTTACTTACCTTGCCGATGTATCTAAGAGCAAAAACAAATTTATTGGCGGACAGAACGTACAACTTGGTATGTCGTTCCTAAATCAAATGGCAAAAATAACTGAGGCAAATAAGGAGACTAAATTAAGTCAGAGTTTGACAAAACAATTCAATGAATTAGAAGGAAGGTTTTCACAATATTTTGCACAACAATAAGAGGTAAGCTCTCATTCTGCTCCCCGGCTGCATTAATTTGGCTCAGAAAAAGAGCCAAATGAACGCTAGGTCGGTTCACAGAAAACTCGCTTACTACCAAACAAAAACAAATCAGGAATGAGTGCTGATTAATTAGCCAGATCCCTTTCCAAAATTTAGAAAATTATTAAAAAACATAACAGAAAAAGGCCCCGATAAAATTTCGGGGCCTTTTTCTGTTATTACAAATTTAATTATATAATCCTTTGATTATTTTAGGCGGTAGGAAGCGAGTTTTCTGTGAACCGACCTAGCGTTCATTTGGCTCTTTTTCTGAGCCAAATTAATGCAGCCGGGGAGCAGAATGCGAGCTTACCCTTCTACAACAACTCCCATTGTGCAGAATTTATCAATCCTAGTGGCAATCATCTTCTCAGTTTTCTCCTTAGTAAGCGTTTTCAAATCATCGAGAATCTGCTTTTTAATAGTTCCAGCCATTTGTTCTGGGTTTTGATGTGCACCACCAAGTGGTTCTTTTATAATACCATCGATAAGTTTGTTTTCGAACATATCATCAGAAGTCAGCTTTAAACATTCTGCGGCTCTTTCTTTATAATCCCAGCTTCTCCATAGAATTGAAGAACAAGATTCCGGAGAGATTACCGAATACCAGGTATGCTCTAACATATACACTTTATCTCCAATACCAATACCCAAAGCTCCCCCAGAGGCACCTTCACCAACAACAAAACAAAGGATTGGTACTTTTAGCACAGACATCTCTAATAAGTTTCTGGCAATTGCCTCTCCCTGTCCGCGCTCTTCAGCCTCAAGCCCAGGATATGCACCCATCGTATCTATAAAAGAAATAACAGGTTTGTTGAACTTCTCAGCCAGTCTCATTAGGCGAAGTGCTTTTCTGTAGCCTTCAGGATTAGCCATTCCGAAATTACGGTATTGACGCTCTTTTGTGTTTTTCCCTTTCTGATGGCCGATAATCATCACCGTTTTACCATCAATAGTAGCAAATCCACCAATAATTGCTTTGTCGTCTCCTACAGTCCTGTCGCCATGCATTTCAATAAAATCATCGCAGATCATGCTGATGTAATCTAAAGTCTGAGGCCTTTCCGGATGACGAGACATTTGAACTTTTTGCCAGCCTGTTAAATGGCTGTAAAGTGTCTTCTGCGTTTGTTCCAATTTTTCTTCAAGCTCTGCCAAGGTAGCAGACATGTCTACTTTTGTCTTATCAGCAACCTGTTTAACCTTTTCAATTTGCTGAACAAGTTCAGCTAAAGGTTTTTCAAAATCAAATGATGTTTTTATCTGTTCCATAAGCGGGCTGTAAAAATAGGTATTTTATTTTACCTGTTCAACTCCTTTTTATTGTAGATACAAGTTTACGGTAAGTTTATAATCAGGTCAACCTTTATGTTATAAATCTGTACTTACATGTTTAATAACCTTTGGATCAGTAATCAGAAAATTAGCCAACCCTCCGATAATTAATGAAGTGCCTGCAAGTAACATGGCATTAATGGCTTCCTTACCAAAAATTAAATGATAAAGAAAATTTAACCCTCCAGTTGCCGCTATAATTTGTGGAATAACAATAAACATATTAAAGATCCCCATATACATCCCCATTTTCTTTGCATGTATCGCACTTGAAAGCATCGCATAAGGCATAGAAAGTATACTACCCCACGAAATTCCGATTAATATAAAAGAATAAATCAGATATTCCGGATCACGAATAAAGTACATCGAGATAAACCCAATGCCACCTGCAAGCAAGCTAATCATATGAATATATTTTCTATTGATATCCCGCTTTGCCGCATATAGTGTTAATATTAAGGCAAAAGCCATCGATGATAAGCCATACATCCCCATATAAGAACCTACAAGATCAGCCGCATTGTTATATGCCTTACTGGCATCAGCAAACAGTGCTTTTGATGCAACATTACTCATATTATAGGCTTGTTCCATAGGCAATGGTGCTTTAAAAACATGATCAGTTAATGCGGGCGTAGCCAAACTCCACATAGCAAAAAAAGCGAACCAGCTAAAGAACTGTATTATTCCAAGAAGTGCCATAGTTTTTGGCATATTGGATATACTTTGAAAAATTTCCTTAACTCCGTTTAAAAGTCCCCTACTCTCATGGTTTGACTTCTTTAGTTCTGCGAGATCTTCCGGAGGATATTCTGAGGTCGTAAAAATGGTGTATAATATTGATAAGAGAAAGACTGCTCCTCCTATAGCAAATGCTATTTTAATTGAAAGAGGAACTATGCCAGGATCAGCAACATTTGATACACCTAATTTATTCACTAACCAAGGTAAATTACTAGCGATCCATGTGCCTACCCCGATAATTAAAGTTTGCATTACAAAACCGTAAGACCGTTGAGATTCAGGCAACTTATCGGCTACAAGGGCTCTAAAAGGCTCCATACTTATATTTATAGATGCATCCAGAACCCACAAACATCCCGCTGCAACCCAAAGTACAGGTGAATGTGGTAAAAAGAATAAGGTTAAGGTGCTTAAAATGGCTCCTATTAGAAAGAAAGGTTTCCTGCGTCCCCACGTTGGGTGCCATGTCCTGTCGCTTAAATAACCAATTATTGGCTGCACAAGTAAACCTGTTAGCGGCGCAGCTACCCAAAGCATCGGAATTTCGCCTTCGCTTGCCCCCAGGGTTTGGAAAATTCTTGACATGAACCCACCTTGTAATGCAAATCCAAATTGTATTCCTAAAAATCCAAAGCTCATATTGAAGATATTCCAAAAGGATAATCTTGGTTTAGCTAGTTTAATGCTACTCTTTTCCATATTAAAATTCAATCATTTGTGCAGATGAAGACATAACTTTAACTCTTATCATACCACTGTTCCATTATAAGAAATCACCTTTTCACCTTTGGGAATACTATATAATTCATTGAATATAAGCACTTCAAGGGTTTGCCCTGAATTGTTGGTGATGATAATTTGGCGTATAGTTATCTTTATTTTTAATTGTACTCCTCTAAAACCAATGGTAAACGAAAAAGAATCCCACTGTTTAGGTAAAAACGGACTGAACTTTAGTTGATTGTTTCTTACACGCATTCCTGCAAATCCTTCAACAATACTCATCCAGGTACCTGCCATAGAAGTGATGTGCAGGCCGTCTTCTGTATCATTATTATAATCATCCAAGTCCAAACGCGCTGTACGTAAGTAAAATTCATAAGCTCGTTGCTCGTCGTTAAGTTTTGCTGCTAATATGCTATGCACACAGGGTGAGAGCGAGCTTTCATGAACAGTTCTGCTTTCATAAAAATCGAAGTTCTTCCTTAAGGTTTCCAATTCATAATCATCTTCAAAGAAATACATTCCCTGTAGCACATCCGCCTGTTTAATGAAACCCGATCGTAATATTCTATCCCAACTCCATTTTTGATTAAGAGGCCGTTCTTCCGCCGCCAAGTCCTTAACCAGAATCTGCTCCTTATCCATAAAACCATCCTGTTGTAAAAATACTCCTGTATTTTCATCATAAGGATAATACATATTGGTAACTATTTTGGTCCAGTCGGCAAACTCCAGCTCCGCATTCAGATTTGCATTTAATATTACGTTCTGGTATTGCTCAGGGTATTTTTCCTTCACTATTTCCGCCACTTCAACAGTATATTTCAGGCACCACGCTGCTAGTGTATTGGTATACCAGTTGTTATTAACGTTATTCTCGTATTCGTTTGGCCCAGTTACCCCCAGCATTACATACTTATTCTTTTCTGTACTCCAATTAACCCTTTGTTTCCAAAAACGAGCAATGCCAATCAAAACTTCTAATCCATATTCACTTAAGTAACTTTCATCACCAGTATAACGGACATAGTTAAATATGGCAAATGCTATGGCTCCATTTCTATGAATTTCTTCGAAAGTTATCTCCCATTCATTGTGGCACTCTTCTCCGTTCATTGTTACCATCGGATATAGGGCGGCCCCATCTTTAAAACCAAGCTTTGATGCGTTTTCAATTGCCTTTTGAAGATGTTTATAGCGATATACCAATAAGTTTTTAGCTACTTCCTGAGGAGCTGTTGATAAATAGAAAGGAATACAATAGGCTTCGGTATCCCAATAAGTTGAGCCACCATACTTTTCTCCCGTAAACCCTTTAGGTCCGATATTTAACCTTGCATCTTTACCCGTATAAGTTTGATTTAATTGAAATATGTTAAATCTAATTGCTTGCTGAGCAGCAACATCACCAGCAATGACAATATCGCTTTCCTGCCATTTAACTGCCCACGCATCTGAGTGTTCTTTCAGCAACTGTTCAAAACCCTTGGCAGAAGCTTGATCGATTACTTGTTTTGATCTTTCAATTAGCACCTGCTTCTCGTGATTCTCGGAAGTTAGATTGGATACAATTTTATAAACATCAATCACATCGCCCTGCTTAACATTTACCTTAACTGTTTGGCCAAGGTATTTTTCACTCATAACCGGACTTAAGCTTACACTTTCATTATTTATCAGTATGGTTGATCTTGCACTCGTGCAAACATCAAAATCAGTTTTTTTTGTTTTTAGTAATAAATAATCGGTATTCTTATCCTGCTCTTTACTTACCTCATTCCAGAACTTTTCATCATAATTGGAGTCTTCATTCTTTACATCTCCATCAATAAAAGAAGTAACAGATAATACAATGTTTTCAAAGTTTAGTGGCACCAATTGATAATGTAATGCTCCCACTTCATCATCTATAATACTGCAAAATCGTTTGGCAATAACTTTAACAGCTTTCCCATTTTTATTTTCGGCAATAAATGAGCGTGTAAGATACCCCTCCTTCATATTTAATACACGTTTGAAGGCTGTAACCTTACAGTTATTGAGGTCAAGGGTCTCATCCCCAATCCTAATATCAATACCTACCCAGTTTGTGGCATTAAGAACTTTAGCAAAATATTCAGGATAGCCATTTTTCCACCATCCAACACGGGTTTTATCTGGATAATAGATTCCTGCCACATAATTTCCCTGAAGGGTTTCTCCTGAATAAGCTTCCTCAAAATTAGCACGCTGTCCCATCCGACCATTGCCGATGCTAAAAATGCTTTCTGATATTTTATTTAAATGTGGATCAAAGCCTTCCTCTATAATATTCCATTCATCTGGTTTTATATAATTCTTCATCGTCTATTCTTCTCTGGTAGTTAATGTTAATTGGCCTTATGCATTTTCAAATTAATTATTCCTTAGGGCAAGGATTTTACCAAGTGTAATCTCTGACAAGTCTTTTGCTATTAAGTGCGTTTCTTTCAGATGTTCTTCATCACCTATTCCAATAACTTTCATATTTCCAGCAAGTGCAGCCATTACCCCTGCTTGCGCATCTTCAAATACAACACAGTTTTCAGGTTCTGTATTTAACATTTCTGCCGCTTTCAAAAAAACTTCTGGATCTGGTTTGGAGGTTGTTACTGAATTACCATCCACAATTGCATCAAAGAAATGTGCAAGATTGGTACGCTGTAAAATAATAGATGAGTTTTTACTTGCCGATCCTAAAGCGATTTTTATACCTGAAGATTTTAATTCGGTTAATAATGTTAAAGAACCAGGCAGCACCTCATCTGTTGTCATTTTATTGATCATAGCTACATACCATGAATTTTTGAGACTTGCTAATTCTTCTTTTTCTTCAGCAGATTTCTGCATACCACCCCAATCCAAAATCATTTCTAATGAACGCATTCTGTTTACTCCTTTTAATTGCTCATTTTGCAATTGAGTAAAATCAAAGCCCAATGAATTGGCCAGCTGTTTCCATGCTTTATAATGATAAACTGCTGTATCTACCAATACTCCATCAAGATCGAATATGCAGGCTATTTGTTGTGTATGTTGCATCTAGTTTAATTCTAAAACAAGTGTTGTTTTTGCGGGAACTGAAATGGTTTTAATACTGCCTAATTTTTCTTTTGTGAGGACATTAGTGGCAGAAGTAAACTTTGAGAGACGCTGCTCAAAACGAGAGGTATCTAACTCTTTTACTTTATCTTCCGTGTTAACAACAATCATGACATCTTTTTTACCAACTTCAGTATATCTGAAATAAGTGTACAATCCATCTTCAGGTACAAATTGCATTAACTTACCTGTTTGCAATGCTATACTCCCTTTTCTATAGTTGGCAAGAATACTGATATGATTCCATGCTTCATTTTCCTGAACCGTGCGACCGTTCTTTGTAAATTTATCAGTCTTATCTCCCTCCCATCCACCTGGAAAATCAGAGCGCACCAATCCATCAGGGTTAGAAAAGTTTTTCATTAGTATTTCTGTGCCATAATAGATTTGAGGTATTCCGCGCATGGTTAATAAAATAGACATACCTGTTTTGAATTTATTAAGGTCTTCACCAACCATAGAATAAAACCTACTCATATCATGATTGTCAAGGAAGACTACATTCTGGTCTGCATCCTTATAAAGGAAGTCTTGAGCAATGGTGGTGTAAAGCCTAAAGATCCCATCAGTCCATCCCGACTTCCCATTCAAGGCTTCATAAATTGCATTTTTGATAACCGCATCGGTTATTCCTGGCAATTCGGTATCAAAGCCTGGCCTTACGGTGCTTCCCCCAGTAAAAAAAGCTTGAGCTGCAACAGAATTCACAAGCGTTTCACCAAAAATAGATAGGGTCGGGAATTCGGCCTTTAGTTTTTTAGCCCAATCTCTCATATATTCAGGTTCATTATACGGATAAGTATCTAATCTTAATCCATCAATACCTGCATATTCAATCCACCAGATGTGATTTTGAGTAATGTAATTTTGAACGTATAGGTTTTTCTGATTGAAATCTGGCATTGAAGGCACGAACCACCCGTCAAGCATTTTTTTCTTATCTGTTTCAGAAGCATGCGGATCCATTACAGGCTCATCACGATAGCTGGTTTGTGTATAAGTCGGCCATTGATTAACCCAATCTTTCATTGGCATATCATTATAGAACCAATGACCGGTTCCCATATGGTTATGCACAACATCCTTAATCACCTTTAGCCCTTTTTCGTGTGCTTTATTAACATATGTTTTGTAAAGCTCTAAGGTGCCATAGCGCGGATCAATTTTATAATGATCGGTAGCAGCATAGCCATGATATGAAGCAAGTGGCATATCATTTTCAATTTCCGGTGTCATCCAGATGGTGGTAATACCGAGGTCTTTTAAATAATCGAGTTTACCAATTAATCCTTGCAGGTCACCACCATGACGGTAATACATCGAATCGCGATTCAACTTAGTTTCGCGCATGCCCTTTATTACATCATTAGATTTATCACCATTTGCAAAACGGTCTGGCATTAACAGATAAATAAGATCTTTACTTGTTACTCCCTGAATTCGGGACGAAGATTGTTCTTTGTTTTTAAGTTCGTAAACATATTGCAGCTTCTTTTTGCCATTTTTATTAAATACAATCGGGAATTTACCTGCCT
Source organism: Pedobacter sp. 05L430 (assembly GCF_056397585.1). Classification (NCBI taxonomy): domain Bacteria; kingdom Pseudomonadati; phylum Bacteroidota; class Sphingobacteriia; order Sphingobacteriales; family Sphingobacteriaceae; genus Pedobacter; species Pedobacter sp. 05L430. The sequence goes on from NZ_JBFTNT010000009.1 coordinate 50,777, forward strand.
TAGCTTCTGCGGATATTTCAAGATCAAGGAAAAGATAATTTGGGTTTTCAACTTTATGAATTTCTGCAAGTTTCACTCCAGGATAGTTGATCTCTGCCTCTAAAGCAGCTATCTCAGTGCCATGTACAAGAAGTTGTAACTTGGGATTGTACATTCCAACCCACCAAAACATAGGTTCAACACGTTCTAGCTTTTGGGCATTAACCCTTGTCGTTAATAAGACTAGAAACAATAGAATAAATGATTTCCTCATTTTTTAAGTTTAATCGGTTATAAAAAATATGAGATTAGGCGATATATACCCCGCAAAGATTGAGCATTGCGGGGTAATATCTATATATGAAAGTTAGTTTTTAACCAGGGTATACTTCAAATTGTTTACGTCGAATGTAACGGTATAACTACCTCCCGAAGTAACTTTAATATTGCCTCCATTAAAAACTGCAGTTCCACCACTACCGCCATAGTTCACATCCCATTTATGATCTTGCCTGAATTTCATTTCACCAATTTTTAAATCAGCTGTAACTGTCCAAACGCCATGGGCATAGGCCATATCTGTATCTCCATCCCATCCTTTTGGTGTTGCATCTCCAATAAGTGCAAACACTATTGGAGTAATTTCTATTTGATTTTTGTTTAAATCAACAAAAAGCTGAAATGCACCTGCAGCAGGAGCTTTAAAATTATCACCTGCAGTCGGACTTATTTTACCACCCCCCGCATCTCAATGATAAATTCAGTGCCAGCAACAAATTATTAAAATCAACACCCTTAAATACTTTAGAGAGTGCATTTGCTTCTAAGGCAACTTCTTTAGGTGTTTTAAAGTCCGTCCCTTTAACTGCCAATTGAAGCACATTTGTAATACCAGCCTGATATCCGAATGATGCATTAGTTAAATCAAGTGTAATTACATCGGTATTTAGCTTAGCCTTATCCAATACCAATGTAGATACAGATGACTTTAAAGTTCCCGGGGTACCCGAGGAGGCAACTACCTTTGTTTCCTCTTTTTTACAAGACCAAAGCCCTATGGTTATTAAACCTAAAGCAATGGATTTTATGATTAGTGATTTCATCTCAATAATTCTTCTTTATGTTAAATTAATAACCTGCGTTTTGGACTAAATTTGTATTAGCAATAAGATCTGCAGATGGTATCGGGAACAAATTCCTTGTATCAGATACTCCGGTACCAGCTTTAGCACCACCTTTAAATGGCCATACATACGAAGCATTTGTATATTTACCATAACGGATTAAATCTGTTCGACGAAAACCTTCCCAATACAACTCCCTGGCTCTTTCATCCAAGAAAAAAGGAATTGATAGAGAGGCCACATTTCCGGAAGTGTTACCATAAGCACGTTCACGTAGGTTATTTACATAAGTAAGGGCCTGAGCTGCATTACCGCCAGAGCCTCCTCTGGTAACAGCTTCGCTATAAATCAAATATTGTTCAGCCAGGCGGAATAATGGAAAATCAAGAGAAGAAAACTTGCCCTCAATCGAAGGAGCTGGAACCCCTGCTGAGTTTACATTTCTAAATTTAGTAACTCTTAAACCATCAGAGAAAACACCCATTTCATCGTTGGCAAGCTTTGTTCCAAAGAACATCGCTCTTTTATCAGTGTTACCGCTGTAATCTCCAAAAATCAGAGGAAGGGGGTTCTTAGTACGGTTGCCCGCCCACCCACCGGTTGGCACACCAAAAGAAGCCGGATTCATATCTCCATTGATAGCTGCGTTGATAAGATATGTTGTTCCTCCATCATTCTGAGTATGAATGCCATCATAATTAATGGTTAGAATTAATTCATTTTTACTTGTAACGTTATTATCTGTTAGAAATAGGTTTTTATAAGTACTGGCAAGAGAATAACCGCCATTAATAACTTTACTCGAATAGGTAATTGCTTCTGTGTATTTTGCCGTGCCGGTGTATATTTCTGCATTTAGATATAGCCTTGCCAATAGGGCCCAATCAGCACCTTTATCAGCTCTGCCGTATTCATTCGTTTGGGCATCAGCAAGATCAGATTCAATTGCTTTTAGTTCTGATTCAACATAATTAAACAAGTCTGTACGCTTGATTTGTTTAGGCGGAACTTTACCAATAACATCGTTTTCAGTTATAAACGGAGGATTCCCAAAACCATCTAATAATACCCAATACTGAAATGCTCTTAAGAATCGGGCTTCGGCGCGGTATTTCTGAATAGCCGTAGCATCAGCCCCTGAAATCCCTCTTGATGAAAGTTTCTCTGGTGTACTTTCACGAAGGAATTCATTACAAACAGTAATCTGATAAATACTGCGTGAATATAACCCTCTTAAAAATGTAGTTTCTGAAGTCCAGGTCATCTGATTCAAATCAGGAATTCCAGTATCATTCCAAGAACAAATTGCTTCATCTGAAGTTAGCTCTTGCGACATCCAGAACAATCTTAAAAAATCGGTAAAACCAGGATTCAGGCCACCTATATCACTTTCAGCAGTTGCGCCACTTGAATGGGTTAAGGCATAGCTTGCATACAATTTCACCAATTCTTGCTTATAACCTGCCGGTGTTGAATAAACGCTGGACGCTATTTGATCATTGGTGGGTGTTAAGTTCAAATCACTCTTCTTACATGAAGAAACAGACAGCCATACAATGGTTGAAACTGCTAATACTTTATATAAATTTTTCATTCTATTTCTCTAATTAAAAACCAACATTAAAACCTAAAGTATATGTTCTTGGTCGTGGATACAGGTTATAATCAATCCCTAGAATTGATTCCGGATCCAGGCCTTTATACTTTGTAACTACGAATACGTTCTGACAATTAGCCGATATACGCAAAGTCATATTATTACTTTTGGATATTCTTCCTGCGTCGAAAGCAATCCCGGCATTATCCATCTTTAAAAAAGATGCATTTTTTATATAATAATCACTTAGGTACTGGTTATTAGTAAAGTTTGTATTATAGATATCGGTAGTGGCATTGTTTATCAAACCTGTAGGGCTTAGGATATTTCTTTTAACACCAAAATTTGAAGAAACATTATCATAGATGTAATTGCCTAGATTAGCTCTTAGAACTGTGCTTAAAGTCCATTTTTTGTAATTGAAAGAAGTATTAAAACCAAATGTGAATTTAGGATCAGGTGCTTTGTAGAAATACTGGTCACCCGTATTAATAATACCATCTCCATTTAAATCTGCATAAACACCCTCCAGTGGTTTATCATTTGAGTCGTAAACTTGTTTATACACATAAAAAGAACCCGGAATCTGGTTGATTGCATTGTATTTTAGGTTTATTCCTGTACCACCTGTGATACCACCMGCATCAATTATAAACTTAGGGTCAGGGTTTAGAGAAAGATTGGTTACCTTTCTTTTATTGTAGGCAGCATTTACTCCAAAATCCCAGTTGGCATTTTCACCTTTGATTACCGAAAAGTTCAAATTAACCTCTGCTCCTCTTACATCCATATTACCAACATTGGTTAACAACCTGTTGTTAAAATTGGTTCCAGAAGGAATATCAACAGTCGATAATAGATCTTTTGTTTTTTTATAATAAACATCAATCCCACCATAAATGCGTCCATCAAAGAAACCGTAGTCTAAACCAGCGTTATAGGTTGTAGTGGTTTCCCATCTTAAATCAGGATCGTAAGCTGCTGGTGTATAATAGTCGTAAAGAGTATCTCCAATCTGGTATTGTCCTTGCCCGGTATTTGAATAGTACTTTGACAAATAATTATAGTTACCAATTCCATCTTTATTTCCGGTTTCTCCATAACTTAATCTCAATTTCAAGTCAGACAAAACTTTACTGTCTTTAAGAAAATCCTCGCCAATTATTCTCCAGGTAAAACCTACAGAAGGGAAATAACCCCAGCGATTTTCTTCTGCAAATCTCGAGGAACCATCGGCACGCATAGTTGCTGATAGAATATATTTATCTGCAAGGGTGTATACAAACCTGCCATAATATGAAAGCAATTTTTCACGCTCTACTGCAAACGGGAAAGTTGGCGTTGATATAACTTCTCCGGTACCTTTGTAACTAGCAAAGTTATATGTAGTAGATGAGTTGTCATAATATCCATAACCTGCAGTTACATCGAACTTGCTTTTAATACTTTCGACATATTTGGCATAATTTAAATAGAACTCCGAAACTTTATTTCTTTGAGTGCCTACTGATCGTGTAAATGAGCCTTGTGTGGCTGCACTCTGAGCTGCATATATTGGCACACGAACGGTTCCATAACCTTTTGAAACATCATAGCCTAAATTAAGGTTAGCGTGTAATTCAGGTAAAAAATGAAAAGAGTAATCAAATTGCGCGTTACCAAAGCTTCTCTCAGTTTTTCCGTTATTATCTTTTAATCTGATCAATCCAACTGGATTTCTTGGCGCATTCGGATTAGGAACATCCCCCTGAATCCATTCAAAATAGTTACCGTACTTATTCTCTGCATAAACTGATTGGGTAGGATCAAATTGGATAGCATTTTGTATCGCATCCTGATTTGCAAAATGAGCTTCTGTTAATGATCCTTTTAAATTCAGGTCAATTTTCAGGTGGTCACCAAATAACTTTGGTGAAATTCCGAACCCACCAGTAGCGCGTTTTAATCTGTCTGTTATTAGCAATCCTTTTTGGTCTAAATAGCCCCCAGAAACCCTATATGGCACTCCATGGAAAGCTCCAGAAAGACTTAAATTATTATCTGTTGTGAATGAATTATTATAGATTTCATCTTGCCAATCCGTATTGGAATTCCCTAGCAAAGCTTTAAATGTATGATCAGGATTGTCATCATATTTAACATCTGGATTATCATTAACAACTGTTCTTATCTGATCGGCAGAAAGTACTCCTACTTTTTTTGCAATAGTTGCATATGAATTATTTGTGCTGAAATTAATTACCGGCGTACCTGCAGAACCCTTTTTAGTAGTGATCAAAACTACTCCATTAGAAGCCCTTGATCCATAAATTGCCGTTGCATTTGCATCTTTTAGTACAGTAAAGCTTTCAATCTCATTTGGGTTTATTAACGCAAGTGGACTTGGAGCATTACCAATAGTATTACCACTTAATGGCACCCCATCAATTACAATAAGGGGGTCATTACTTGCATTAAGAGATGCCCCCCCTCTAATCCTAATAACACTTCCAGCACCGGGTGCCCCACCATTTGAGGTAATGTTTACACCCGAAACCTTGCCTTGGATTAACTGCTCTGGGGTAGTAATTGCTCCTTTCTGGAAATCTTTGGCACTAACAGTGGTAATTGATCCTGTTAGGTTCTTCTTCTCCGAAGTACCATAACCGATTACAACCACTTCGCTAAGATTTTGAGCGTCTGGCTTTAAATTAAAATCTACATTCGTGTTTCCGCTGATAGTAACCTGCTGATTAAGGGTCTCATAACCTATGTAGGTAACAGTAACAATTACAACACCATTCTTTAGCCCACCTAGCTGAAAAATTCCAGTGGCCGGAGTAGTGGTACTTTTATTTAAACTTTTGATCTGTATTGATGCTCCTGGCAAAGGCAATCCAGTTTCATCGAGCACTTTTCCAGTTAGTGAACTGGTTTGTGCATTTGCTGCAAAAACAGCTAGTGTTAAAAGCACCAGAAGACAGTGCTTCGTAAGGTAAAATACTTTCATATTTGGGCTCGTTTTTTAGTGTAATATTTGGTTAATGTTAACAGTATGTAAC
>NZ_JBFTNT010000010.1:0-111979 GCF_056397585.1 Pedobacter sp. 05L430
GAGTTTTATCTCTATAATTTGTTGCTCGCACTGGTTAGCGCAGGCACTTAACAGAAATAAAAAGAATAGGGGAATCAGTCTCTTTATGAATTGCATATGAATAGTTTTTTAGCTGTAGTACAAGGTAATATGAAAATGTATAGAAACAAAAAACGGGATACAATACCGTGTAGGTTGCTGTATCCCGATTAAATTTATTAATTATTAAAGTCTTCCTGCATTGCTCAGGTTCGGATTTAAATCGACCTGAGTTTGAGGATAAGGGAAATACTTGTGTTTGGCAATATCTATAGAAGCTGGTTTGCCAACCGATTTCAGATAAGTGTTAACTACTTCCTGGTATTTGCCCATACGGATTAAATCTACTCTGCGTTTACACTCAAAGAAGAATTCCCAACCGCGCTCCTGTAAGATCTTGTCGCGAAGGCTATCTTTAGTATAAGTGCCTGGGGCGCCAAGTAGCGTGGCTTTTGAACGTGCTTTTACCGAGTTAATCAAGTCAATACTTGCCTGTGTAGGTCCGTTTATTTCGTTTAATGCTTCTGCTTTGCAAAGTACGATATCTGCATATCGTAGAATTGGAATACCATGGCCATCATAATAGGTTTTAGAACCTGCCGGATCTGCATATTTTTTGGTAGCAACATCTGGTAAGTAGTATTTGCCTTTTGGAGGTGTAGTTTGTCCGGCAGGGGCTTGCATGTATTGTAAACCATCGGTACCCTTATAGTCATAAAAAAACATTTCACGACGCTCATCATTTGGTGCATATGAGTTCCAGAAACTCCAGCTTACAGCATAATATTGCCAGCGATCTGTTACAACCGGATTATTTAATGGACCAAAGTGGTTCATTAATTCGGTGGCGTCATTTAATGCGTCAGCAAGTGAACTAAAAATTGATTCTTTACACCATTTGTTGCTTTCCGCAAAAAGGCCTGCATAGGTAGGATATAATTCATATTGATGTAAGTCTTCTATCTTTTGGATTGTCTCTAAAGCTTTTTGCCATTGATGCTCGCGCATATACAGTTTGGTAAGCAACGAAAGTGCAGCGCCTTTAGTAGCCCGACCAACATCATTGGTAGGGTAAATGGCTTTTCCTTCGTAATTAACAGGGAGGTTTGCTGCGGCCGATTCCAGATCACTTATTAAGAACGCATTGATAACTTCCAGACTTGCAGGAGGCACTTTTGTGGTGTAATCTGGATTTTTTAGATTTTCTTCGGTAGTTAGGATAACCGGGCCAAATTCATCTGTTAGATCTATATAAGCCAATGCACKAAGGAATTTGATTTCGGAGAAATATTGATTCAATTGTGTTTCAGTAAGCGTTTTGATCTTTGGGATGTTGAAGAGCGCAGTATTTGCATCTGAAATAAGCTTATATTGATGTTGATAGGCGAAGTTGATATATTTATTGTTGGTTGACCATTGTGCGTCAGAAAGTTGTGAGATATCTCCTGATTGAAAAGAATGACCAATATCTGTTGTGAAATCTGTTATGGCCATTTGAAAACCAGCATAGTATTGGTAGGAATCGCTAACACCACTAGGCTGTTTTAACCTTGCATAGATTCCGTTTACAGCGGCTACTGCATCGGCCTTTGTTTGAAAAGCATTTGCTTCTGTTAGGATGCTATAGACCGTAGGCTCTGCGATTCTTTTACATGAAGCAAGACCTATTATGCAAGCTGAGAATAAAATTATAGTACGTTTCATAATTGACAATTGTAATAGGTTAGAAATTTAATTTAAGACCAAGAGTGAAAGAACGGTAAGCCGGATACGCATTGAAATCCAGACCAGCTCTTAAATTAGTGCTATTGGGATCAGTATCACTGTTATTCGAATTTACTTCAGGATCTGAACCAGTATATTTGGTGATGGTAAACAAATCTTGTGCATTAAAATATATCTTAGCAGTACTAATACCTTTTAAGAATCCAATTTTTGAAGTTGGAATGTTATAGCCAATACTTAAGTTTTTCAGTTTCACATATGACGCGTTCTCTACGAATCTAGAGTTGATATAGCCACCATATTTTGAGGTAAAATATCCATTTCTAGGTACATCAGTATTGTTGTTTTGAGGGGTCCAGCGCTGTAATGCATCTGTACCTGTGTAAGTTTCCAATAACAAGCGATTCATATTATAAAGATCAGATCCAAAAGCACCTTGGAAGAATATGCCAAGTTCAAGACCTTTATATGTGAAGCTGTTATTAAACCCTAAAACATAATGAGGGTAAGCGTTTCCTAGTACCTTGCGATCATCAGCGGTAATTGCTCCATCACCATTTAAATCTTTATATTTTGGATCTCCAGGTTTAGATAGGGGTTGAGCAGCATAAACCTCGCCTGTCTTAATTACTCCATCATAAACATAGCCATATAGTTCACTTAATTCTCTACCTACAGCTAGCTTGGTGAAATCAGCTGCTGGCACAGCTCCATCGGGATTAGCTGTTTGAGAAATAATGTATGGTCTGTCGTTTAGATTTATTGCTTTTTGTTTGTTATAAGCAATGTTTAAAGTGGTATTCCATGTCATGTTATCATTCTCAACGTTTCTGCTGTTGATAGAAAGCTCGATTCCTTGATTTTGAAGTGATCCACCATTGATTAACTGAKAGTTGAATCCATAGATTTGTTCAATTGGAATATCTAGCAGAAGGTTTTTTGTTGTTTTGCGATAATAATCAGCTGTAACACTTAAGCGGTCATTTAAAAAGCCCATGTCTACACCTGCATCAAATTGATAATTACTTTCCCATTTTAAGTTGGGATTAGGTAAACGGGTGCCAACAACACCGCCGTATAGGTCACTTTCTTCGCTTAATGAAACTCCGGTTGGCCCAAATGTACTCATGTATACGTAGTTGTTTACCCGGTCGTTACCTGTTCCACCGTATCCCATTCTAACTTTTAAGTTAGAAAAGATCTTATTATCCTTCATGAAATCTTCATCGCTAACTCTCCAGGCTAATGATCCTGATGGATAATATCCTATTCTGTTTTTTGAAGAGAATTTTGATGAAACATCCTGACGGATAGTGAATGTAGCCAGATATTTGTCTTTTAAAGCATAATTTAAACGACCGAAATAAGAATACATTATTGCTTCTTGCTTATCAGTAATAGCTTTAATTCTTTCAGCAGCACCATCAAGATTGTTATAAAGGTACTTATCAGTAGTGAATTTTTGTACCTGAGTATAATGTCTTTCATTTTGATCGAACTGATAAGAAAATCCTGCTAATGCGGTAAATGAATGTATCTCATTAAATACCTTTTTATAGGTAAGATAAGTTTCCATTAAATTACGGGTAGAATTTAGTTCATTCACCGAAGCCTGTCCCTGAACCTTTTCTCCTGAGACAAGAGTAGTAGGTAGGTAAGTTCCTTCTTTAGTTGCTGAAAATTCTGTTCCTCCACTAATATGTAAGGTAAGCTCGTCAAGAATTTGCAGGTCACCAAAAATGTTAGCAGTCATTCTATTGTTGTAACGATCGTTAGTGGGTTCAAGTAACCAAGCTAAAGGATTATCTTTCCCATTTCTACGAGCATATGTTCCGTCTGCATTGTATGGAGCAATAGCCGGAGAAGTGAACATAATACCATATAATACGTTAGATGGTACTATGTTTCCGTCGTAAGTTTTAAATTGCGAAAATGATCTGGCAGCATATATATTCGCGCCAGCTTTAAATCTTTTACCAACTTTTTGATCTATGTTGAAACGACCAGAGTAACGATCGAAATCTGTTTTCTTTAATGCACCTACTTGTCCGAAATAATTTCCTGAGATAGAGATACGTGTATCTTCATTACCACCGCTGATGTTTAAGTTATGGCTTTGTACTGTGGCATTTCTTGTAGCAAGACTAAACCAATCAGTATTAGTAGAACTCTCTAAATCTTCGGCAGTATATTCTGGCGGGTTTCCTTGCTCAATTGCTTTTGCGTTAGCAATAGCTTTGTAGTCAGTCGCGTTCATTAAATCAGGTCTGTTCTTGATCCGTTGAGTTCCATAATAGCTTTCTAGTTCTACTGATGCTTTTCCTGATTTACCTCTTTTTGTTGAAATTAGAACAACTCCATTTGCACCCCTGGAACCATAAATAGCCGTAGCAGATGCATCTTTTAAGATTTGAATGTCTTCAATGTCACTTGGCGAAATATCTTTACCATTGTCTGTAATAAAACCATCAACTACGTACAAAGGTTCGTTAGTAGATTTTACTGAATTACCACCCCTGATGCGGATAATACTTGTACCTCCCGGTGCTGAACTAGCTTGAGTAACCTGTACACCCGAAGCACGACCCTGAATGGCTTGTGCAACGTTTGAAGTAACACCCCCTAAGTTTAAGCTTTCTTTTGAAATAGAGCTAATCGCACCGGTAAGGTCTTTCTTCTTTGATGTACCGTAACCTACCACAACTACCTGCTCAAGTTCATTTTGAGTTTCTTTTAAGGTTACATTTATTTGTGTTTTAGATCCAACAGTAAATTCCTGAGAATCGAAACCGATAAACGAGAATTGCAGAATGCTTTGTGCATCTGGTGCAGTAAGCGCATAATTACCGGAACCATCGGTAAGGGCACCTACTTTACCACCTTTTACTTTAACACTAACTCCCGGGATGCCTTCTCCTTTGGCATCCGAAACTTTTCCGCTTACTTTAATCCCTGTTTGGGCATAACCCTCTATAGAGAGGAGAAATGTTATTAATAGTGAAAATAGTAGAAATTTAGATTTCATATTTATTGGTTTATATGTTTGTTGTTTTAGTTTTAAAAAGGAAGCTGGCAGATTTTAGGTGTGTTTTTGTTAAAAAACATGGCCCAGCGAAATAACTGTCGGGGTAGAAATGAAAAAAGTCAATAAGGAGAGCCCTATGAAATTTCATTATCATTTTAGTTTAGTTTTGTTTAGTTTTTCCCAATCAGATTTATGCTTTTGAGTGCATAAACTGATATAAAGTATTAAGAGTGAAGGTAGAGCTAAAAACAGTGAGGGGCCGTTCAATTGTAATGTAAAAATTGCGCAAACGTTTGTTCTGGCAGTTTTTTACTGAATTACTATCGGAATTTAATAAGTGATTAATTTAACGTTAAATTAATCACTTATTGTAACCAGTTACGTTGTCTGATTATCAGGGCATTTTTTAGGTTTTAACGCAAAATAGGAGGTTTTAACTCCTTTTTAAAAGAGGAATGGGTGCCCAAACTAAGGTTATGTCTATTTAATTTTTTGGATTATTGTAAGTGGCAGTATATGAGCTTGTTAGTTTGAGTGCAAACGATTGATATGCTTTTTTTAGTAAAATGAAATTGTTACTTCAAGCTCTTGGCCTCATTCCAGTAAATATCCATTTCTGCCAGTGTCATATCATTCAGTGCTTTGCCATTTTCTTTGGCTTTGCTTTCAAGATATTGAAAGCGCTTAATGAATTTTTTGTTGGTTTTTTCTAATGCGTTCTCAGGATTGATGTTAATGAAACGAGCGTAATTAATTAAAGAGAACAGTAGGTCGCCAAATTCACTTTCTGCTTTTTCTATATCTATAGCGGCACCATCTACTACATTATACTCATCTTTAAATTCCTGCAACTCTTCTTCAACCTTTTCCCAAACCTGTTCCTTATTGTCCCAATCAAAGCCAACACCTCTTGCTTTTTCCTGAATGCGACTTGCTTTTACCAGAGACGGCAGACCAGCGGGTACCCCCGATAAAACAGATTTGTTTCCTTCTTTAAGTTTTAGTTGCTCCCAGTTTCGTTTTACATCGTGCTCATCTTGTACCTCAACATCTCCATAGATGTGCGGGTGTCTGCTAATTAATTTATCACATACACTGTTCAGTACATCAATTATGGTAAAGTCATTAGTTTCTGACGCTATGCGGGCGTAAAAAACAAGGTGCATCATTACATCTCCCAGCTCTTTTTTTACCTCGTCAAGGTCTCCTTCAAGGATAGCATCAGATAGCTCATAGGTTTCCTCAATAGTTAAATGTCGCAGCGTTTCCATGGTTTGTTTTTTATCCCATGGGCATTGTGTGCGTAATGTATCTAACACTGTAAGTAGTCTTTGAAATGCCGAGGCAGGATCGTTTGCAGTAACAGGAGGTATATTATTAGGCATTGGGTGTTTATTTTATGACGTTAAAGGTAACCATCATTGTGGTTAAAAAAAGAACAACAAGGCCTAATAAAAATATAATATCGGCAGCTCTCTCTAAAGGATAGTTCGAGGGACCTCTTCTTTTCATGGAAAGAAATGATAAAATACAGGCCGTCATAAATAATATAATTGCAAGAGCTGTTGTTTCGTCAATGATTGTACTGTCGCTCATTTTTGCGACCTTAAGAGAGGTCAATACAATAAAGCACAAACCCAGTAAGGTTGCAGAGGTATTAAGTATATGCGGCGTTCTGTTTTCGGGCATTTATCAAGCTATTAAAATTTGTTTTTATTCCTGTTCTTCGAGCTTAATATTCTTTGTGATTCGATATATCTTACGTTTTTTATGCGGCTTTTCTTCTCCGCCAAGTAAAACTCCCCATGGTTTTAAAGAATCTACACGATCAAATATAATTTTTAGCATTGCCATGTAGGGAATACATAAGAACATACCTGATATGCCCCATATCATTTCGCCAACTACTATGCCTATAAAGGCAAATAGTGCATTTATCTTTACCTTTGAACCTACAACCAATGGCATTAATACATTGCCATCCAGGGCATGAACACCTGCAAAGGCAACCACCACAAGTAACATCTTGGCTGCGCCTGCAGTAGCAAAAGTAATCAGCGCACTGATCAGCAACGCGGTAAAGATGCCTATATAGGGGATGATGTTGAAAATGYCGGCAATCAGACCAAGTAACACCGCATACTTTACATTTAATACCCAAAGTACTAAGATCATTAATAAGGTAACGATGAGCATTTGCAGGAATAATCCGGTGATATATTTTTTGATGATATATTGTATGCGCCTTACAATTTCTCCTACCTTATCTGCATGTTGTTCTTCAAATACAGCGGTTAAAAAGGTGAAAAGTACTTTACGATAGTTTAAGATGAAAAAGGTAAAAAGTAATAGAAAAGACAGAAAAAGCAGCGTTGAAGACAGGGTAAGTAATGTAGCGCCTAAAACAGTGGCGCTGGTGGAAAGTGCCGCACTGGTACTATCTCTTAAATAGTCTATCTGCTTTTTTGTATTGATGTTAAAGGTATTTGAAATCCAATTCTGGATGTCGTGAAATGAAGTTTCTCCTTGCTTTTTAAGCGCAGGCCAGTCTTGCCAGAGATCGGTAAGCTGGTTTGCCAAAAAATATAGTATGCTAGATATAAAAGCGATCATGAGTATCACAGATACGATTGYAGCCAGACTCCTTTTAAAGCGCCATTTTTGTTCCAGAAAATTAGAAAGAGGTAATAACAGTAAAGCCAGCAAGAATGACGTTAGCAGTGGCGCAAGTAATGTTTGTCCTAAAATGGCGAGGTACCCTAAACAGATGATTGCAAATAGCACCAAAGCAAGTTTAGCGTAAAAAGGGAGCGTGATGTTTCTCATAGATGATTTATTAAGCCAGTTAGAAAAGTTTAACATAGGAAAATTAACTAAAAACAAACGCCCTGCCAAATATTTAGCGGGGCGTTTGTTTTTATTAAAAGAATTAAAGGTTATTCCCAGGCACTGGCTTCGTCAAGGATTGCAATATCCTCAACATTTAGTTTTAATGTTGCGGCTTTCTTAAGATCTTCGAGCTGGTCTAAACTGGTAACGCTTGCAATTGGTGCAGTTATGGATGGACGTGCAATAAGCCAGGCCAGTGCTATACTTGCCTGATCTGCACTGTATTGTTCTGATACATCATCAAGGGCTTTTAAAATTTTAAATCCTCTTTCATTCAAGTAATTTTTAACTGCACCACCCCGCTGACTTTTATTAAGGTCTTCTACTGAACGGTATTTTCCGGTTAAAAAGCCACTTGCCAGAGCATAATAGTTAATTGTACCTAAATCATTATCCTGTACAATTTGTTCGAAGTTTTTTTCGTAACCCTCGCGTTGGTATAAGTTGTATTCTGGCTGTAAGGTTTGATATTTAGGGAGATTGAATTTTTTTGCTATTTCCAACGATTCAGTTAAGCGCTCCGGTGTTAAGTTGGAAGCGCCAATCCATCGAACCTTGCCTTCTTTTATTAATTGATGATATGCCTCAAGTGTTTCTTGTATTGGTGTGTCAGGATCATCGTAATGAGATTGATAAAGATCTATGTAGTCTGTTTTTAATCTTCTTAAGGAGTCTTCTACAGCCTGAAAGATATACTTTTTAGACAAGCCCTTTTTATCAGGTCCCATTGGGGCACCAACTTTTGTGGCAAGTATAATTTTGTCTCTGTTATTTCTCTGCGACATCCAGTTTCCGACTATTGTCTCAGATTCCCCACCGGTGTTTCCGGGTACCCAGGCAGAATATACATCTGCGGTGTCTATAAAGTTAAAGCCTGCATCGGTAAAGCCATCAAGTATTTCGAATGATTTCTTTTCATCCGCGGTCCAGCCAAATACATTTCCCCCAAAGGCTATTGGGTAAACAAATAAATCGGAGTTTCCTAATTTTCTTTTTTTCATCGCTGTAATTTCTGTTGTTAAGGTAGGTTGTGCGAGCGCATTATTACTTACTTAACAAATTTAACAGCATGGTGTTTCTAATATAGTCGGTGGTTTGTAATTTATAATAATTATTTGGGTTCAATTGCTTTAGTTGCTCTTAGCATTTCTCGCTTTCCCGGTGCTCCGGGAAGCTTTTCTATGGTAAAACCTACTGATTTGAGTGCACGTTTAAGTTTTCCGGTAATTGCATATGTAACGAATATGCCTCCCGGTTTTAAAAATTGGCAAGTATGTGCAATAATCTCGTCTGTCCACATTTCGGGTTGATGCTGAACAGAAAAAGCATCAAAGTAAATGAGGTCAAATCTTTGTTCAGTCTGGAACCTGTGAAGATATGTTTGTACAATTTTAAGCTGTTGGTCTGGAAGCATGGTTACTGCCTGCAGTAATGCTTTTCCATAATTGTCAATCAAACTGTTCCAAACAGTATCGGGTACGTATGCGGCATAGCCTGTTGATTCTAATTCTTCAATTCTTAATGGAAAGGCCTCCAGGCCAATATATTGAAGCTTTATCTGATGTTCGGCACAATGAGAAATGCTCATTAAAAAGTTAAGTCCTGTGCCAAAGCCAACCTCCAAAACAGATATTTCTTTATCCGGAAAGCTGGCTATTGCATGCTTTAAACCGGCATCAATAAATACATGTTTGCTTTCCTGCAAAGCACCGTGTTTGGAATGATAATTTTCGCCAATACTTTCGTTGTATAGTGTGTTTGAACCATCAGCGGTTTGGATAAGTTTATTCATCAGTGCAAACTTAGATAAAATAGTTTTTAACTTTAGACCTTAATTGCTTGCTATGGATATTGAAACATTTAGAGATTATTGCCTGAGCCTAAAGGGAACTACTGAAGGTATGAAGTGGGATCACCTGTGTTTTATGATTGAAGAAAAAATTTATGTGATTATGTCTCTTGAAGAAGGAAGGTTTTCTATTAAATGTGATCCGGATGAGTTTGATATGCTGGTGGCAAGACCGGGTATTCAGCAAGCTTATCACATGGCAAAACGCCAGTGGATATCTTTAGATAGTTTGGACGTATTGCCTGATCCTGAATTGAAAAGCCGTGTTGCAGAATCCCGAACCTTTGTACTAAGAAAGCTTAGTAAAAAGGTTCGGGAGAAATATAATTAGTTACTATTTGCCGGATTTAACCCTGCGGCCTTCTGACTCGGAACTACCTGAGCGCTGACGGGCTGCTTTAATATCGTTACTTCCAAATCGGTATGTACATGTTAAGCGGAATACCTGACTTTCCCATCTTTCATTAACTACATAGTTTTGTGAAGACAGTGCACTTGTAATTACACTTTTTTGCATTTTAAACAAGTCATTGGCAGCAAGTTTGATACTCAATTTTTTATCCATGAAAGATTTATTTATACCAAGGTCAATACCGTACTGAGGGTCTATTAATATTGTTCCGTAAACTTGTTTAGATTGATAAAAGCCAGACCATTCTATATTTAATGACGGATTTACAGTAATGGTCTGTGTTGTATTAAAGTTAAATGCAACTCTTCCACTTTGAAACGGTTGGCCTAAAAGATCTGGAGTTTTGAAATTGTTGTAGAATCCGGTAAAGTTGTTATTACTGCTCCACCACTTGGTTATTTGTATTGGATAACTAATGTTCAGGTTGTATGCATCTTGCGTAGCAAGGTTCTGATTAGAAATGAAAATTGTTTTTTTAGCCGTATCTGTTAATAGAACATCAGACATTACATCAGTGGTATGGCTATACCCAAATGTTACGTTTAATGTTTTTTTGTAAGAATAGGATAGCTCGAAAGCATTAGTGTATTGAGGTTTTAAGAATGGATTCCCAAACCTGTAAGAATACAAATCAAGGTAATAGATAAATGGATTTAATGAACCATAATCTGGACGGTCAATTCTTCTGCTGTAAGAGAGGCCCATTTCATGATCTTTAGATAGTTCCTGGTTTATAAAAATGCTTGGGAACAGATTAAGGTAATGTCTGTTTACAATCTTTTGTTCTGTAACAGAATTTCCTTTTGAGTTGGTTTGTTCAGCTCTTAATCCTAATTGTACAGAAGTAGTTTTAAATTTTTTGTTGAGGTTAGCATAGGCAGCATTGATATTTTCATCGTAAAGGAATTGATTACTGCGCTTAACATCGTTTTGCCACTGGTTGTTTTCGTAGTTCTCAAAGATGAAGTTGTTGTCTGTTTCTACAAAACTCGATTTTAAGCCAACTTCAAGTTTCATCTCTTTGTTAATAGGGTAGGTGTAATCTGTTTTTCCTGCCCATATTTTGGTCGTGGATGGTGTAGCATTTCTAAAAATATAATCAGGTTTGGCAGGCAGACCTTGGTTGTTTAAATATCTATTGTTGAAATTGTTATCCTGTCTTCCTATATGTTCGGAGTAATCAGCATCTATGCTTATTTCCTGTCCCAGGGTGTCTATTGTCCCTTTATAATTCAGGTTGTACGACATGCCGGTGTATTTATACCTGTTAGGGTTTTGAGCAACTACTGATGAATCTGTTTTGGAAGGCTGATCACCGATCAATGTAAGCACATCTGATGCATTTTTTCCGTTTGCATTATATCCATTAAAAGCAAAACCAATTGTGTTCTTGTCATTGATGAAATAGTCTATCCCGCCTTTATAATTGCTGTTGTTTCTGCGTCGTATGTTCATATTTGTTTGATCAAAATAGGTTTGATCCGTTGCGGTATTGTTTACCCTGGCAATATCTGTGCTGCCAAACCCTTTATTGCGTCCGTAATCGTAATTTCCAAAAATATTGATTTTTTTTTCACGATGATTTAGGTTTAAACCACCATTTGCCTTGTAATATCTTCCGTAACCAACACCTCCAAGTATAGAGCCATTAGTACCATAATTTCTGTTCTTTTTTAGTTTAATATTGATGATCCCAGAGTTACCGGCGGCGTCATATTTTGCAGAGGGGTTGGTAATTAATTCGATAGATTGGATTGCATTTCCCTCAGTAGATCTAAGAAGATTGGCTAATTGTTCTGAAGATAGGTAGGTAGGTTTGCCATCAAGCATTACGGTAACACCCTGTTTACCCTTTAAGCTAATTTTGCCATCTTTGTCGACAGTAACTCCAGGCGACTTCTGTAAAATATCCAGAGCCGTATTACCAGCTGCCAATGCGCTATTTTCTACATTTATGACTGTTTTATCAATCTGTCTTTCTATCAGGGGTTTTTGTTTAACAATTTCAACACCTTTAAGCTCTTTTGCATCGGTAGCCAATTGAACATTGCCTAGATCGTGAGTTTTTTTGCTTGAACTTATAGAATAAGGCCCCTTAAATACCTTTTTGTAACCAACTACATAAATGGCAATAAGATAATTCCCTTGTTTAATTTCTTTTAACTGATAGGTTCCATTGTCGGAAGTAAGTGTCCCTTTTACAGTGGTTGAATCTTTGGCATTTAACAAGCTAATGGTGGCATACGGAAATGCCTTTTGCTGTTCGTCTAACACCTTACCGGATATTTCTCCGGTTGTATTGTCTGATTGCGCATTCGCGACTGTAAAAGTCAGCGTAAAGGCAAATATGGCGAGAAGTAGAATGTATTTATCAGGTTTCATAATGGCATACTTTTTCCACATACGCTTTTAAGCATATTAATCGAATATGTGAATGGTTTTTGTGATTCTTATTTAGTTATTTATAAGATGCAGGAATGGTGCGAAAGGTTACAGCGAATATTAAAAAAAAGTGAAAATATGCCTTTACGATATTAATTATGAATTTCTATAAAATAAAAATGACCCGAAATTCCTTCCTGGTCATTTGAATTGTTGAGCGTTGAGTTAATAATTTGATTTCTTCTTTATTAGTCGGATTTAATGATTAATTCTTCAGTTTTATTAAAATTCCAGACTTGTCTTTGTTCCATTCTATCTATAACTAACGAGAAAGAGTCTTCATTTTCAATGATTTCGAGGAGGGTGCCCAGATTGACTATAATGTCTCCTGCAGCCAGGTTCGAAATTCTAATGGCTTTTAGGTCTGGTAAAGGTTCCGGTATGTAATTCATAGTGAGAGATGTTAATTTGGTTATTTAGGTACATAAACTTTCTCAAAAATAGTTGTTAGAATTTTGCAAAGTGGTGACATACACATTTTTTTCTTATTTTTAGCCCATGGAGAAACCTAGAAAACGTATAGCCGGAGCAATTAGAGATAAGGAAAGAACTATGCTTAAATTGATTGCTGCGGTAGGTGAAATTATTAAGAATGAGGGGTATACGGCATTAGGTGTTAACAATATTGCTAAAAAAGCAGAGGTCAATAAGAAGTTGATTTATAGGTATTTTGATAACAATGTAAATAATTTGATAGAAACCTATGTAAAGACAAAAGATTATTGGATTAGTTTATCTGGAGACATGGAAAGACTTATGGCCGAATCTCAAATTGATGGTGGCCGGCCTATGGTTAAGACAATATTAAAAACTCACCTTAGTTTTTTTTACACTGAAGAGGAAATGCAGAAGATCGTTATCTGGGAAACCAGTGAAAAAAGTAAACTGATGAAGGAGGTTGGTTTAAAGCGGGAAGCTTTTGGTGAGGAAGTTTTTAAACTACTTCTTCCGAATTTCGAAAAATCAGGTGTTGACTTTCGTGCGATAATGGCATTGCAGGTAGCAGGTATAATTTTTATGGTATTACAGTCTAAGGCTACCGGAAATCCATTTTGTGGTATTGATATTAATAATCCGAATGATATGGATCGAATATTAAAATCACTCGATCAACTCACTGATTTAGTATACGATAAAGCAAAAAACTAATATAATGGCGCTTTTGCAAGCGCCATTATATTATGTATTTACCAAATTCTAATTCTGTTTTCAGGTTTCTTATATAATTTATCACCTGGTTTAACGTCAAATGCCTCATACCACGCATCCATATTTACAGGTGCGCCAATGGTTCTGTAAGGTCCTGGCGAGTGCGGATCTGTTTTAATCAGCTGCGCTGCACTTTCAGGTAAAATGTTACCTCGCCAAACCTGTGCCCATGATAGGAAGAAACGCTGATCTGGTGTAAAACCATCAATCTTTTCATTTGACTGACCCTGTTTAGTTAATTTAAATGCTGTATATGCAGCATTAAGGCCGCCAAGGTCACCTATATTTTCTCCCATCGTTAGTTTTCCTATTACGTGGATGGTATCTAATACAGTATATGCATCAAATTGCTCTCCTAAAGCTTTGGTTTTTGCTTCAAATTTAGTCTTATCTTCGTCAGTCCACCAGTTACGAAGATTACCATCTTTATCATACTGGCTTCCTGAATCATCAAATCCGTGAGACATTTCATGTCCAATTACAGCACCAATACCACCATAATTAACCGCATCATCAGCATTTGGATCAAAGAACGGGAACTGAAGAATCCCGGCGGGAAACACAATCTCGTTCATTGTTGGGCTATAGTAGGCATTAACGGTTGGCGGGGTCATTCCAAAACGTGTACGGTCAACAGGTTTGCCTAACTGATCTATTGATTCTTTATACCCCCACGCACCTGCATTTCTTAAGTTCTGGAAATAGGCAGCACGGCTTATAACCAAACCATCATAATTCTTCCACTTTTCAGGATATCCTATTTTTGGCACAAATGCATTTAGTTTGGCAAGTGCTTTTTCTTTTGTTGCAGCACTCATCCAGTCCAGATTTTTAATCCTGATCTCAAATGCTTTTCTAAGGTTACTGATGAGCTCGGTCATACGCAGTTTTGCATCTGGCTTAAAATATTTGGCTACGTATAGTTGTCCTAATAATTCTCCAATTGTGCCATCTGTTAATTGCGACATTCTTTGCCATCTTGGAGTTTGAACTTTTTGTCCGCTTTGTACCTGATTAAAAGCAAAGTTTGCGGCCACAAAAGGTGAACTTAGGTTRGGAGCAGCATTTTTTAATACATTCCATTCCAGGTATGTTTTCCAATCTTTTAATGAAACACTCTTTAGCATTTCGTCAAAARTCACAAAGARTTTTGGCGCAGAAACAAGTATCGTATCCTGACCGCTTACTTTTAGTTTAAGCAGCATTTTTGCCCAGTCTACAGATGGAGTGGTTTTGCTAAAGTTTGCAACAGTAAACTTATTATAGGTTTTATATGGATCGCGCATTTCTACACGAGACATTTGAGCATCTGCAAATTTCTTTTCTATCGACATTACCGTTGCTGCTTTTTTCTGACCTTCTGTATTATTGTAGCCAATTAAACCAAAAAGGGTAGTCATGTAGGTTGTATATGCCTCACGAATCTTTACACTCCTGCTATCATCCTTCAAATAGTAATCGCGATCAGGAAGTGTAGTGCCTCCCTGTCCAAGTTGAGGAAGGTATTTTGTTACGTTTTTTCTATCCTGACCGACACTAAATCCAAACATGGGAGAAGCAAGCCCGCTTACGCGCATATATACCGTATGGTCTAAAATATCCTGAACAGTTTTAAGTTGTTTAACTTTTTCCAGGTCAGCTTTAATTGGACTATAACCCAGTTTTTCAATTGCTATGCTGTCCATTGCGGCGGCAAAGAAATCACCTACACGTTTTTTTACTGATCCTACCGGAGCTGTTTTATCAGCAGCAGCATCTTCTACAAGTCCTTTTACTGCATTTATATTAAAATCTCTTAATACATTGAAACTGCCCCAACGTGTTTCTTTTGCAGGAACAGGATTGTTTTTAATCCATGTGCCGCTGGCATATGTGTAAAAATCATCTCCAGGTTTTACGCTGAGATCCATGTTGGTCGGGTCAATAAATTTTGCGGGAGATTGAGCACTAGCCGTATAGCCGGTCGCAAGAATTCCTAAGGCAGCAATGTGCCTGGTTAGTTTTAAAATATTCATAAAGTTAGTCAACAGATTTTATAACACTTTACCTATGCAGGAGAATCCCTGCGACATGTGGTGTTTATAATAACATCAATGAGGTAAAAGTAATAAATACTGCTTAACAAGCATTTTGTCTATTCAAAATATTACTTGTTAAACCAGTAGTAGATTTTAGTTAGGCTGAACCGCCTAAGCAAGGAACCTGAAAAGAAAAATAGTTTTATTGCTTTCATGACTAAGTCAGTTATACCTATTTAACATATTTTAACATATTTTATTGTGTAAGGGGTGTAAAATATGTTCTATTGTTTGGTAAGGTATGATCTGTTTACTGCTAATTAATACTTCTGCTTAATTTTTTTCTCTGGCCAAGATATAATCCGAAAACAACAAGCAAAGTGCCTGCAACTGTGTACATGGTAATAGGCTCGTCCATTAACCACCAGGCATAAAAGAAACCGAAAAGTGGACATAGAAACAGCCATAGTGAAGCTTTAACCGTATCTATTTTTAATAAGTAGAACCAACATATAAGCCCTATTACAGACACTGCAAGGCTAAGCCATAAAGCAGAGAATATAAGCCTGTTGTCCATTCGTATCAATGAGAAATCACTAAAGAAAAAGGTAAATKGGAGCAGAAATATTCCCCCTAGCGCCACCTGCCACCCATTGATCAAAATGTTGGGGAGCTTCCATTTCACTCTTGCGTAGTATACACTTGCAAAAGATACACAGACCATACTTAACATCAATAAGCTGATTCCCAATATAGTTGTACTGCTATCTTTTAACAGTGGATAGGTGGCAATTCCAATACCTGCCATACCTATTATAATGCTAAATATTTCTTCTTTTGATGGTTTACGGCCAATTAGCCAGGAAGACAATAGTACAATTAATAGTGGGTTTGTAGATGTAGCCAAACTGCCTATACCTGCTGCGGTATATTTCATCGCACATACGTACAGGCCAAGATAAACGGTGGTATTTAAAAGGCCAAATATTGAAAGGTGCTTCCATTCTTCGGCATTAGGTAATTTATAGGATTTATTAAATATATATCCAAATGAGAGTAATACAAGCCCTGCCAGGAAAAAACGAATATTTGCCAGGACCAATGGAGGCGCAGATAAAATGCCAAATTTTGTAGCTACAGATGCTGAAGCCCACAACATAGCGAACAGTAAACCTATAAAGATGTTTTTCACACATCAAAGGTAATCAAGCCAACGATGTAATTTGCGATATTTTGTATAAGTTTGGCCCCAACTTATTATTCATACGATGAAACCATCATGTGCTGCATTATATAAACCGAAATGAATAATAGCGGGCGGCGCATGATAGCTTCATCATCTTTTAGAACAACTGATGAAAAAACTGATTTTATGTATTCAATTGTTGTCAATTGCTTTTTATGGCATAGCCCAGGATAAACAATTGACCATTCAGGATGCAATGAGTAATGCACGCACTACTTTGGCTCCGGAAAATCTTTCTCAAATTCAATTTATTTATGGCACAGAAGATTATGTGTATGCCAAAAAAATAGGGAATGAACCCGTATGGATGAGTGGCAATTTTAAGAGTCAGCATGAACAGCAATTTTTATCATTGGTCCAGTTAAATCAGAAATTAAAGTCATTTCAAAAGAATACTTTAAAGTCGATGCCTGTTATTCAATTTAATCAGGGACCCGACTGGATATTAACGGTTAACGGAAGTAAAGTTGCGTTTAATCCTGTAAAGAATACCTATAAGGTGCTCATAGATCAATCTATTGGTAGTAAAACTAGTGTTGAACAAAGTACCGCTGGTTACATCGCTTATTTGGATAACTTCAATTTGTTTGTGACAAATGGTACTGATCAAAATCAGGTAACTAAAGATGGCAGCAAAGATATTGTGTATGCTTCGTCGGTTCATCGTGATGAATTTGGAATAACTAAAGGTACGTTCTGGAGCAATAGCGGTAAGCTACTCGCTTTTTATAGAATGGATCAAAGCATGGTTTCTGATTATCCGATCATAGATTGGACCACGAGACCTGCTAAAAATGTAAATATCAAATATCCTATGGCAGGCGATAAAAGCCATGAGGTAACTGTAGGGGTTTATAATGCAGATACGAAAGCTGTGGTGTACCTTAAAACAGGTGAACCTGTTGAGCAGTATCTTACTAATATTGCATGGAGCCCGGATGATAAATACATATACATTGCGGTTTTAAACCGCGGACAGAATCACATGAAGCTAAATCAATATGATGCAGCAACCGGTGATTTTGTGAAAACATTATTTGAAGAAAAGGATGAGAAATATGTTGAGCCATTGGTGCCTATGTTATTCCTCAAAAATGATCCTGCTAAGTTTATCTGGCAAAGTAACCGTGATGGATGGAATCATTTATATCTATATGATTTAAATGGAAAAGTATTGAAACAATTGACAAAAGGAAACTGGGAGGTACTTGATGTAAAAGGATTTAATTCAAAAGGTGATCAGCTGTTTTATGTTTCTACTGAAGAATCTCCCATAACCCGTAATTTATATGTGCTTAACTTAAAATCAGGTAAATCTAATAGGATTACACAAGGATTTGCTGTACATGGTGCACAGGTGAGCACTTCTGGAAACACTGTAATTGATAATTATAGTAGTCCGGAACAACCCCGAGTAATCCAGTTAATAGAAACTGCAACTGCTAAAACAAAAACATTATTAAAAGCACCCAATCCTTTAGCTGCATTTGCTACAGAAAACTCCTCAATCTTTACTATAAAAAGTAACAGTGGAGACGATTTGTATTGTAGCTTATATAAACCAGTTGATTACGACAGCACAAAAAAGTATCCGGTTATTGTTTACTGGTACGGCGGCTCACATGCGCAGCTTATCCTAAACTCATGGAATGCAGGTGCTGGAGATTATTGGTTCAGGTATATGGCTGAGCATGGTTATGTGGTATTAACAATCGACACAAGAGGAAGTGATAATAGGGGTAGAGCTTTTGAACAGTCTATGTTCCGCAGAGCAGGGGATGTTCAAATGGAAGATATGATGAAGGCAGTAGATTACTTGAAGGGGCTTCCTTATGTTGATTCTGCTAATATGGGGCTATTTGGCTGGAGCTTTGGAGGTTTTGGAACGGTTGATTTTATGGTTACACATCCTGGTATTTTTAAAGCTGCTGTTGCAGGTGGTCCGGTAATAAACTGGAAGTTTTATGAGGTGATGTACACTGAACGCTATATGGATACTCCGCAGGAAAATCCTGAGGGTTATGCTGCTACTGACTTGAGTAGTAAAGTTGACCAGCTAAAGGGAAAACTGATGTTAATCCATGGCCTGCAGGATCCTGTTGTAGTACAGCAACATTCTGTTGATTTCGTTAAAAAAGCTGTTGATAAGGGTATTCAAGTAGATTATATGATCTACCCTGGCCATGAGCATAATGTAATTGGTAAAGACAGAGCACATTTGTATCAAAAGGTTACTGATTACTTTATGCAAAACCTGAAGTAAAGAAAGTAAGGTTAAAAAAGATCAATGTACATTGATCTTTTTCCCTATTTTTCTATTTCCTTTTCCCAAAAAAGTCAGTGTTATGAGCTGATATGCAAAATCTTCCCTTCAAGATTTTGGGGAAGCGAATAGCATCTGTCTTTTTTATTCTTATTTTTACAGCCAAATCTGATACTTTTTCAAAATAATGAGCATTTCTACAAAATACGACCCGGCGGCAACCGAAGACAAATGGTACAGCTACTGGATAGAAAAGAACTTTTTTCATTCTGAGCCTGACGAACGTGAGCCTTATACCATTGTAATCCCTCCTCCAAATGTGACTGGGGTTTTGCATATGGGGCATATGCTAAACAATACAATTCAGGATGTGCTGATTCGTAGAGCGCGTATGCAAGGTAAAAATGCTTGCTGGGTGCCTGGAACGGATCATGCATCAATTGCTACTGAGGCAAAAGTTGTTGCCATGCTTAAAGAAAGAGGGATCAGCAAAAAAGACCTTAGCAGAGAAGAATTTCTTAAATATGCTTGGGAATGGAAAGAGAAATACGGGGGTATTATTCTTGATCAGCTGAAAAAGTTAGGCGCAAGTTGCGACTGGGAGCGGACACGCTTTACTATGGAAGATGATCTTTCAGAAGCAGTAATCGATAGTTTTATCCATTTGTATAAAAAAGGAAGAATATATCGCGGCGTGCGTATGGTGAATTGGGATCCGGCAGGTAAAACTGCGGTTTCTGATGAAGAAGTGATCCGTAAAGAGGTAAATCAAAAGTTATATTATATAAAATATTCGGTATCGGGAACCAATGATTTCTTAACCATTGCAACTACCCGTCCGGAAACAATTATGGCCGATGCTGCCATTTGCGTTAACCCTAACGACGAGCGTTACCAGCACCTGAAAGGAAAAAAAGTTTTTGTACCACTAATCAATCGTGAGATACCTGTTATTCAGGATGAGTATGTAACAATGGATTTTGGAACAGGATGCTTAAAGGTTACTCCTGCTCATGATTTGAACGATTACGAATTGGGTGTTAAACATAAGTTGCCTGTAATAGATATCTTAAATGAAGATGGTACATTAAACGAACTTGCTGTTGTGCTTGTTGGTGAAGACCGCTTTGTGGCAAGAAAAAAGATTGCTGTCTTATTAGAAGAAGCTGGTCATTTAGATAAAGTTGAGGACTATAAATCGCAGGTAGGTTTTTCTGAGCGTACCAATGCAGCTATTGAGCCTAAGCTATCTATGCAATGGTTCTGCAAAATGGATGAAATGGCCAAGCCGGCATTGAAAGATGTATTGGATGGCGATGTTAAGTTAATTCCTGAAAAGTTCGTAAACACCTATCGTCATTGGATGGAGAATGTTAGGGACTGGAATATCAGCAGGCAACTGTGGTGGGGACAACAAATTCCTGCATGGTACGATGATAAAGGCAATTGGGTTGTAGCAAAAACTAAAGAAGAAGCACTTGACGAGTTTTTAAAACTTAAAGATATTGACGGGGTATTTACGGAAACTGAAATCCATGGTTTTAAACATCAGCTGGCACCTTTTGTAACTCAGGATCCTGATGTAATGGATACCTGGTTTTCATCATGGTTGTGGCCAATCTCTGTGTTTAATGGTTTTAAAGATCCAGACAATAAAGATATTAACTACTATTACCCTACCAATGATCTGGTTACTGCCCCTGAGATTTTATTTTTCTGGGTAGCACGTATGATCATGGCAGGCCATGAGTTCAGAGGTCAAAAACCTTTTACAAATGTTTATTTAACAGGTATTGTAAGAGATAAATTGGGCCGTAAAATGTCTAAATCATTGGGTAACTCCCCTGATCCTATTGGGTTAATTGAAAAATATGGTGCTGATGGAGTAAGGGTAGGGATGTTGTTGTGCTCTCCGGCTGGAAACGATTTGATGTTCGACGAAAGCTATTGCGAGCAAGGCCGTAATTTTGCCAACAAAATCTGGAATGCTTTCAGATTAGTTAAAGGTTGGGAAGTTGATGAAAATCTTGAAAATCCCAACCAACAAGCTATATTGTGGTTCGAAAATCGCTTTAACGAAGCGCTGGCAGAGATTGAAGAGAACTTTAAACAATACCGTTTATCGGAAGCTTTAATGGCCTGTTATAAACTGGTATGGGATGATTTCTGTGCCTGGTATCTTGAAATGGTAAAGCCAACTTATCAACATCCAATAGACGCTGAAACTTTAAAAGTAACTATCGGTTTCTTTGAAAAAATCCTGACATTATTACATCCATTTATGCCTTTCCTAACGGAAGAATTGTGGCATGATGAACTCTTCGGAGAGAAAGGTGAGCTTGATTGCTGCATTGTAGCAAACTACCCTGTTGTTGGTAAAGCGGATGCGCAATTACTTAAAGAAGTGGAGATTATTAAAGGCCTGGTAGCTGAGATCAGAAACGTTAGAAATACGAAACAGATCTCGCCTAAAGAAGCACTTCCTCTGGCTATAAAAGTAAATTCGTCTTTAGATTTCGAAAAATGGTTAAATATTGTGTTCAAGCTCGCTAATATTAATCAGGTTGAGTTTGTAAACGATAAGATTCCAGGAGCTGTAAACTTTATGGTGGGCAACGATGAGTTCTTTATTCATCTGAATGAGGCTATTGATATTGACGTTGAAATAGAACGCTTAAATGGAGAATTGGTTTATTTACAAGGCTTTTTGAAATCTGTAGATGCTAAGCTGAGTAACGAAAGGTTTGTACAAAACGCAAAACCTGAGATCATTCAAAACGAACGCAATAAAAAAGCAGATGCTGAATCGAAGATCAATACTATCGAAGAAAGTCTTGCTGCTTTAAAAGGATAAATCTAATTGAGCATTCTTCGGCAGGCAGCTGGAGAATGCATTATTTTAACCAGCCTTCTTTAATGTTATTCTGTAGGCGCACCTTCTGTCGCCTGCAATAATATGATTTACCCTTGTTATATCTATATCCTCACCTAATACAAACTTAAAAGTATTAAGCTCTGAGGCGCAAAAACCCTGGCAAACCTGCGCTGCTGCACAAATTGGGCAGTGGTTCTCTATCAACAAATAGCCTTGTTCATCTTTACTATATTCAGCCATGTATCCTTCTCGTGTGCGGATATCTGCGAGTTGGGAGATACGACCTTCAAGATCTGTAATAGATTGTAATTCGTTAGAATATTTTTCCTTGCCAACTTGTTCGCCTGCTGCTATCACTTTATCAAGAGCCTCGTCGCCCAGCGTGGTCTTCATAAGTTGTATCAGTTTAACAGTAAGTTCGGCATGCGTATCAGGAAAACCAGCATTTCCTTCTTCTGTTAAACTAAAGTAAACGGTGGGCCTGCCAACACCTTTTGATTCGTTGGTCGATTTGATCAATCCCTCCTCACTTAATTTGATGAGTTGTAAGCGCGCGCCTTCACTTGTAATCCCAAGTTCTTTTGAAATTTCTCCTGCAGTTAATGCACCACGGGTTTTTAAAAGCATTAAGAATCGATTTGTCTTCATAATCTAATAAAACAAGTATTTGGTTGTTTTATTCACAAAAGTACTAACTTTGCTTAACTTTTTAACGAAATAAAGAATTATAATGAAATTATCGTGATACTCCATATTTAATTATTAACCCAACACTTAGTTCGGGCGATAAATAATCGCTGTTAACCTTAACTGCCAAAAAGAGATTTTTTAGGAGATGAGGACTACTTATGCCAAAAAAGAAAAATTACATTTATGAAAACAATACAATTACTCTCATTATTAGGCGGAATGTTGCTATTTGAAGCATGCAGCCCCACACAAAGCCAAACGCAGGAAGAAACTATTCAGGAATATCCGGTTTCAACAGTACAACCGAAAGATGCTGTTCTCAATACAGATTACTCAGCAACTATACAGGGTCAGCAGAACGTAGAGATCAGACCAAAAGTAGATGGGTTTGTAGAACAGATACTTGTTGATGAGGGTGCAGTTGTTAAAAAAGGTCAGTTACTTTTTAAAATAAATGCCCCCCAGTACGAACAGGAGGTTAGAACAGCTACGGCCGCCATAAAAAATGCTGAAGCTGAAGTAAGTACTGCAAAAATGCAAGTCGAGAAAACCTTGCCTCTGGTAAAAGAAGAGATCATTAGTAATTATGAACTTAAGCAGGCAAATTTTAATCTGCATGCTAAAGAAGCTGCACTTGCACAGGCAAAAGCTAGTTTAGTTAATGCCCGCACTAATCTTGGCTATACTCATATAAATAGTCCTGCCGATGGGGTGGTGGGAAACTTACCCTATAAAACAGGCAGTCTGGTTAGCAGTTCATCTCCACAACCGCTAACAACAGTTTCAAATATTGCAAGTGTTTTTGCCTACTTCTCCTTCAATGAAAAGCAGTTTCTGGAAAAAAACGATGGTCTACACCGTTAAAAACGGTGCGGTAAAAAGTACTGAAATAGAGATAATGGATGTCCCTTCTGGTGAATTTTATGTGGTAACAAAAGGACTGAACCCTGGCGAACAGATTGTGACGGAAGGAATGGGAAGCTTGAAAGATGGAATGAAAATCAAAGCAAAACACTAAAATATTATGTTAAAGAAATTTATAGATAACCCGGTCTTGTCTACCGTTATATCGATTATCATAGTTATAATGGGGTTACTAGGCCTATATTCATTGCCTATTTCCCAGTATCCAGACATTGCTCCACCCGCCGTTGAAGTAAGTACCTCATATCAGGGAGCAAGTGCGGATGTGGTCATGAAAAGCGTAATTGTACCGCTCGAAGAAGAGATTAACGGAGTAGAACACATGACTTACATGACTTCTAAAGCAAGTAATGACGGTAGTGCCAGCATTACAATAAACTTTAAGCAAGGTACAGATCCGGATATGGCTGCAATTAATGTGCAGAACAGAATCACCAAAGCTACAAGTTTGCTGCCAGCGGAAGTAATCAAAGTTGGCATTACCACCAGTAAGCGGTTGAATAGTGAAGTATTTAGTTTTCTGTTGTACAGCGAGGATGGAAAGTATGATCAGAAATTCCTCGACAACTATTTAAAAATTAATGTGATGCCTCAAATCAAAAGAGTTGAGGGAGTAGGGAATGCCGCTGTATATGGAGGTATGGATTACAGTATGAGAATCTGGCTTAAACCAGATGCCATGGCTGCTTATGGGTTAATCCCTTCTGATATTACAGAAGCGCTTGCAGAGCAAAACATAGAAGCTGCACCAGGTAAAGTAGGAGAGAACAGTGGTCAGGCATTCCAGTATACCTTAAAATATACTGGTCGCCTTGAAAAACCTGCACAATTTGAAAACATCATACTCAAATCTGTAGGTAATGGTCAGGTACTTAAGTTAAAAGACATTGCTGAGGTAGACATGGGCTCTTTTACTTATTCGAGTACCATCATGGCGCAAGGTCATGAATCACCATATGTTGCAATCAATCAAACTTCAGGTTCCAATGCCAATGAGATCATAAAGAAGTGTATAAAAATATTGGACGATGCTTCATTAACCTTTCCAAAAGGAGTCAAGTATAGCGTATTCGCCAATGCAAATGAGTTTTTGGATGCTTCAATTTCTAAGCTTATAGTTACAATTATTGAAGCATTTATATTGGTATTCATTGTAGTATTTATCTTTTTGCAGGATTTCCGTTCTACCTTAATTCCGGCCATTGCAGTTCCGGTAGCTATTATAGGAACATTCTTTTTCCTTAAACTTTTTGGATTTACGATTAACCTGCTTACACTTTTTGCCCTGGTTCTGGCCATTGGTATTGTGGTAGATGATGCCATTGTAGTAGTAGAGGCGGTTCATGCTAAATTAGATCAGGGTGCTAAATCAGCAAAAAAAGCAACTATGCATGCCATGAGTGAAATTAGCGGGGCTATTATCTCTATAACCCTCATTATGGCTGCGGTATTTGTTCCGGTAACTTTTGTTACGGGGTCGGTTGGGGTATTTTACAAGCAGTTTGGGTTAACACTTGCTGTGGCCATTATCATATCTGCAGTAAATGCACTTACTTTAAGTCCGGCACTTTGCGCATTGTTGTTAAAACCACATGGCGAGCATCATGAACAGAAAACCGGCTTTTTACAGCGCTTTTATGCAGGGTTTAATGCTTCATTCAGCACCATGACTAACCGTTATAAGAAGTCGGTTGTTTTTCTGATTGCGAAAAAATGGATTGCATTTGCGATAATCATTGTGTTTAGTCTTTTATTCTGGTTTTTGGTTAAAACCACTCCAACTGGATTTGTGCCTAATGAGGATAGTGGTTCCATATATGGTAACGTTATTTTACCTCCGGCAACTTCTTTGGAACGTACTGAATTCATTGCAAATAAAATAGATAGCATCGCGAGATCTATTCCTGAGATTGAATTGTCATCTAGAGTTGCCGGTATGGATTTAATGAGCGGCACCGGGAGTTCGTATGCGGCTATATTTATCAGGTTAAAGCCATGGAAAGAAAGAACAAAAAAAGGGCAGGATATTAAAAGTATTGTTGGTCAGTTGTTCGCAAAAACTGCAGAAATTAAAGGAGCCAATATCATTTTCTTTGCCGCACCAACATTACAGGGGTTTGGAAATAATGATGGTTTCGAATTTCAGTTGCAGGATAAAACAGGAGGTAGTTATAAGGCTTTTGATGCAGTAATTGGGAAGTTTATGGGAGCACTAAATCAKCGTCCTGAAATTATGTATGCTGCTACATCATACAACACAAGTTTTCCGCAGTACGAGGTTAATGTAAACGTTGCGAAATGCAAAGAAGCAGGTGTTCCTGTTAACCGCGTACTTGGAACGCTGCAAGGCTATTTGGGGGGTATTTATGCGTCAGACTTTAATCGTTTTGGTAAACAATACCGTGTAATGATTCAGGCTGAAGCGGAACAGAGAACCAATAAAGAGGCCATCAATAGAATATTTGTTAGGAATGATAAAGGGGCTATGGCTCCGATATCAGAGTTTATTACACTTAAAAAAATCTATGGCCCGKAATTTATAAACCGCTTTAACTTGTTTACGGCTGGTGCCGTAAATGGCGCACCCAAGCCTGGTTATAGTTCTGGTGATGCGATAAAAGCAATTCAGGAAGTAGCTGCCCAAACCCTACCACAAGGTTATACTTATGAATTCTCCGGTTTAACACTAGAAGAGTTGTCTAGTGGTAGTCAAACCCTATTGATCTTTATGCTCAGCTTGCTGTTCATTTATTTCTTATTGAGTGCCCAGTATAAGAGTTATATTCTGCCATTCTCAGTGCTGCTTTCTTTGCCTATAGGACTGGCTGGAGCATTCTTGTTTGCACGATTATTTGGGCTTGATAATAACATATTTCTGCAAATAAGTTTAATTATGCTCATCGGCTTACTTGCAAAAAATGCGATCCTTATTGTGGAGTTCGCATTGATGCACCGCCTTAGTGGTATGAGTTTAATCCAGTCGGCAATTTCAGGCGCTACAGCCCGACTAAGGCCAATTTTGATGACCTCTTTTGCCTTTATCTTCGGCTTGCTTCCCTTGATGATCGCTACCGGAGCAGGGGCTTTAAGTAACCGCTCAATAGGTACCGCAGCGGTTGGTGGGATGCTTGTAGGTACAGTATTCGGGGTGTTTGTAATCCCTGCATTGTTTGTAGTTTTTCAATCTCTGCAAGAGAAAATATCTGGAGTACGCAAAAACAATGAAGTTTTATAATTCGTAAGAAATGAATATAATGAAAAAATATATAGGGCTAATAATTTTGCTGACCATGTTGGTGTCGTGCCAGGTATCAAAGAAATACGAAAGGCCAGCAATAGATACAAAGAATCTTTACAGGGATCAGCACGATACAGATACAGTTACCATTGCCACTATGCCATGGCAAAAGTTGTTTAATGATTCGCTGTTAATTGAATTGATAACAGAAGGATTACAGCAAAACCTTGATCTGAAAATAGCTGTAGAACATATAAATGCAGCCAGAGCTAATTTTAAGCAAAGTAAAGCTGCTTTTTTACCAGACTTAACTGGTAATGCGGCCATAACCCAATCAAAATTGGCCTACCCTCAAGGATTTGGTATTATCAGCTCATCAACCCAGTATGATGTGGGGTTAACGGCCAGCTGGGAAGCAGATATTTGGGGTAAGCTTAAAAGTAGTAAGCGTAGTGCACTAGCTGGTTTACTGCAAACGGAAGAAGCGCGAAAGGCTGTGCAAACACAACTGATCTCTGAAATTGCAAATAACTATTTTACACTTTTGGCCTTGGATGAACAGCTAATTGTTTTAGAGAAAACGGTTGCTAACAGGAAAACGGATGTAAGCACAATGAAATCTTTAAAAGCAGCTAATATAGTAACCGGCGCCGCTGAAGTGCAGAGCGAAGCCAATCAATATGCGGCAGAAGTTGCTATACCCCGTTTAAAAAGGCAAATAAGAGAAACGGAAAATGCTATGAATGTTTTACTGGTTCGTAAAGCAGGTTCAGTAAATAGGAAAGCACTAGAATCTCAACAATTACCCTTTGATCTGAATATCGGTATTCCTGCCCAATTACTCCAGAACCGACCTGATGTTAAACAAGCAGAGTATGCTTTTATGAAGGCTTTTGAAACAACTAATGTTGCCCGACAGCTTTTTTACCCATCACTCAACATCACAGCTTCAAGTGGCTTTACCAGTTTTAGTTTTAAAGACTGGATTACACCCTCTGGGTTGTTTGCAAATGTTGCGGCAGGAATAACCCAGCCTATCTTTAATAAGGGAGCAAATAAGGCTAGACTAACAACTGCCAGGGCTGCTCAACAGGAATCGGCGTATCTATTTCAGAAATCCTTATTGAAAGCGGGAGAGGAGGTTTCTAATGCGCTTTTCTCTTACCAAACCGCAATTGAACAGCAAAACATAAGAACTAAACAATTGCAATCGCTGCAGAAATCGGTAGATTTTACCAAAAAACTGTTGCGTTATAGTTCTGCGACAAATTATACAGATGTATTAACTTCTGAACAGAACTTGCTATCGGCACAACTCGATAATATTGGTGATAAATTACAGCAATGGCAGGCAGTAATTAGCCTTTATCGCGCTCTTGGGGGTGGTTGGCAATAAAAGTACAGAGGAGACAGTTTGTTCTTATAAGGATTGATACTCTGGAAGATCTTTTATAAAGACAAACTGTTCCTCTTTGTGGTCTATTGTTGCATAACAATGCATTAGTCCGTTGGTTACTACCAGCCATTTGGTTTTATGAACAGAGTTGTACCTGGCCGCCTGGTCAAAAGTAGCCTGACTTATCTTAACAGAAGGTGCTTTACATTCAATAACCATTATTCGCTCTCCATGGGTACTGAATATTACAATATCTGTTCTCTTTTGAAGTTTATTTAAGTTAAGTCCGCCTTCTATTTGAATAAGCGATTTTGGAAATTTCTTTTCCAGTATCAGAAACTGGATGAAATGTTGTCTAACCCATTCTTCGGGTGTTAGTAACAGATGTTTTTTTCTTATTTCGTCAAAGATAAAATAACGCGACTCCTTTAGTGTTATCTTGAAAGGATATTGTGGTAGGTTAAGTGCTGTTGGTGTGAATGACATTTTTGTAAAAATAGGCAAAAAATTTTATCTAAGTTTGACCTATCATATGAGTGCTGCAGATATAATCAAAGACATTAAAGCCAGAAAGTTTAAGCCTGTTTATTTACTACATGGTGAGGAACCTTATTACATCGATCAGATCATTCATTACATGGAAAATAATGTGCTGAATGATATGGAAAGAGGGTTTAATCAAACTGTTTTGTATGGGAAAGATACAGACATGGCTACCATTATGAATGCTTCCAAGCGTTATCCTATGATGTCTGACTATCAGTTGATCATTGTAAAGGAGGCTCAGGATTTGAAGTGGGCCAAAGAGACAGAAGGGAGTAGTAAAGAGGCTGAGTTTGTGCTCAATTACTTTGAGAAACCCATGCCTACCACCATTCTGGTATTAGGTTATAAGTATGCTAATTTCGACAAGCGTAAAAAGATTTATAAAGCCATTGATAAGAGTGGTGTTATATTCCAGTCAGAACTGGTTAGAGATTACAAATTAGCCGGATGGATAGATGATCTTGTAAAAGAGAAAGGTTATAAAATTGCTCCACAGGCATCCGCCCTGATGGCTGAATACCTGGGTACAGACCTTTCCAAGATTGCTAATGAAATAGAAAAGCTGCTTTTAAATATTACTAAAGAAACAACAATTGACACTGATCTTGTTCAAAGAAATATAGGAATAAGTAAAGAGTACAATGTTTTTGAATTGCAAAAAGCACTGGCAGTCAAGAATATTTTGAAATGTAACCAGATCATCAATTACTTTGCCGATAATCCAAAAGCCAATCCAATGGTTATGGTTATGGCCAACCTGAATTCTTATTTCTCAAAGATTTTAAAATATCACTACTTGCAGAATAAGGGCGATGCTGCTAAAGAATTGGGTGTGAATCCATATTTTGTTAAAGATTATGAAGCTGCTGCACGTAGCTATAGTCTAAATAAAACCTTTGATATCATTAGCTTATTAAGGGAATACGACTTAAAGAGTAAAGGTGTAGACAGTACCGGTAACACCACCGATGGCGAGTTGTTAAAAGAGCTGTTGTTTAAAATGACCCATTAATAGTTTGAACCTAATTACCTGACTTTATTTCAGGATGTTTGAATTGTATAATAAATGCTTTGAAATGTGTAGTTAATATTTATGCTCACTAATGTAAATTTGTTTTATTATAAAATATAAATTAGCTATGATACAAGCCAAAGGATATGCAGCACAAAATGCTGAAACAGATTTAGCACCCTGGGACTTTGAACACCGGGAAGTAGGTCCGCACGACGTTCAACTTGAAATATTATATTGTGGTGTCTGTCACTCGGATCTTCATCAAATAAAGAATGATTGGTTTCCAGGAGTATTCCCAATGGTGCCGGGTCATGAGATTGTTGGTAAGGTAATTAAAGTGGGCGACCATGTAAAAAGGTTTAAAAAAGATGATCTTGCTGGTGTAGGATGTATGGTTGACTCTTGCCAGACTTGTGAAAACTGCAAGGAAGGATTAGAGCAATATTGCCTTGAAGGAAGTACCCAAACCTATAACAATAAAGGTAGAGATGGTGTACCTACTTACGGAGGTTATTCCAATACCATTGTAGTTCGCGAAGAATTTGTACTCCACATTTCGGATAAATTACCCCTTGCGGCCACAGCACCACTGCTTTGTGCAGGTATCACCACTTATTCACCTCTGCGTCATTGGAAAGTTGGTAAGGGTCATAAATTAGCCGTTTTAGGTCTTGGTGGTTTAGGACATATGGGAGTGAAATTTGGTGTAGCTTTTGGTGCTGAAGTAACCGTTTTAAGTACATCAGCTTCAAAAGAAGAAGCAGCGAAAGCTTTAGGTGCCCATCATTTTGTAGTTACATCTGATCCTGCTCAGGTTGAAGCTGTAAGAGGTTCATTTGATTTTATTCTTGATACTGTTTCTGCAGAACACGATATGGATATGTACCTGTCATTGCTAAGAACAAATGGGACACAGATTTGCGTTGGTGTTCCATCTCAGCCTTATGCAATTCAGCCCTTTTCACTTTTAGGCGGCCGTAAAAGCATTGCAGGCTCAGGCATAGGTGGCATACCTGAAACTCAGGAAATGCTTGACTTCTGTGCTGAGCACAATATCGTTTCAGATATTGAAATGATTGACATCAAAGATATAACTGCTTCGTATGCAAGAATGCTTAAAGGTGATGTTCGCTACAGATTTGTAATTGATATGGCTACGCTTTAATATTCTAATCTCTTTCTTTTAAAAATCGTATTTAAATATATTTAAATACGATTTTTTTTTGATTTGACCGTAAACTCGGCCATTCAATATATATGGTTTTTAGCATAAATAATCTTAATAATTCCCGGTAATTAATCAGAAGACTTAATGAAATTTACTTTCTAAAAATAAATACAAGGCAAATTTGATAATATTAATAATTAGAATGATTATTAATGAATAAAATGAACAATAAGTGAAAAAATCTTTACTTTTATCATAATATTTATAATATGATAAGACGTTTATCTTTACTGACGCTAGTTTTATTCTTTTATCATATTTCTATAGCATTCTCGCAAATTGTTATAGATCAGGTTGCATCTGGACCTTACACGCCTGAGTCAACTATAGCCGCAACTTTTAGTTTGGGTGCTACCTGTTTACAACCAGGTAATTCGTTTAATCTTTATCTTGTATCGCCCCAGGGAGTTGAAAAATCTATCGGATCCTATACCGGCTTCTACTCAACATTTGTAAATGGAGTAATCCCTCCGGGTACTACCGCTGGAACAGGATATAGGCTTAGGATTAAATCAACATTGCCAGTGTTTACTTCTTCAGATTCAAACCCATTTGATATAAAAGCAGGAGGAAAGGCAACAGTTGCTATAAATTCTAATTCTAAAGCGAGCACAAATCCCCTAACATTTGGAACTTGTAATACCGATGAGAACACACCAACAAAAGAATTTTTCTTTAACAATGAATCGAACACAGGAAACGTAACTGTAACTTTTAAAAATGAGTTGAACCCTGGAGTGCCACAAACAATAGCTTTTGGTGCTGTCGGAACTCCAATATCTTATACTGCATCACTTGCTCATTACACTATGTTTGTGAAAGCCACAATGCCCGATGGGTCGGTGGGTACAAAGGCATACTTTCTGATTAACAATCTTGCTGTAACTGCATTTACCACTACAAGCGGAAATACAGTATGTTTTCCCGTTGGTACATTCGAATATCGTGTTGATGTATCCAATAAAGGTATTGGAGTAAATTTTCCCGGTAACATTTATAAGGTAGACTGGGGAGATGGCACGTCTAACGAGTATACATATTGTGACATCAAGCAAAACAATGATCGTATCAGCCATACTTATACAAAGTCTTCCTGTGGGTTGTCATATCGATCTGGCAACCAAACCTTCTATAATGCTTTTGGTGTAAATGTTGGCCTAATAAGTCCGTTTTGCGGTGCAATCGGCTCACCTCTATCTACACCTGCAAAGGTAGTTACCAGACCAAAGAATCTGTTCTCTTTTCCTCCTATAGCATGTGTTAACGACGATATTATTTTTAACAATCAATCTCTACCCGGTGAACAGGCCAATACCAATTTTCCAGGTTGTGCACCAAATGATGTAAAATACAATTGGTACGTGGATGGCGCTCTTGCTGCTTCAGCTAAACCACTTACCTATAATTTAGTCCATAAATTTGTCACTACTGGAAAACATAAAATACGGCTTTCGTCAATCAGTGATGGAAATTGTCAGGCCGATGATCTGGAGTTAGAGATTTGTGTACAGGAACGACCAAAACCAAGTTTTACCTTACCCAATAATTTGATTTGCTTAACCGCGGGAGTGCTTACTCCGGCAAACACTTCGGTTTTAGATAACACGTCGTGCCCCTCAACTCCGGTTTATACCTGGAATGTAGTTCCGGCGCAAGGAGTATCTTATCAGGGAGGAACTAGTAATTCAAGCGTAACCCCACAATTTAAATTTTCTCAATCGGGTGTATATAATATTACACTCTCTGTTAAAACCGGAACCTGTCAAGAAATTACATTGCCACAAAAGATTGTAGTAAATACTGAGCCACAGGCAACTTTATCTCCGGAACAAAGACTTTGCCAGAAGGGTGATTTCGTATTTGGTCCTAATGCGACGGATACAAAAACGACTGTCAATGGAACGGCTGAAGATCTTTCAGATACCTACACATGGGAAGTTATCGGAACGGGTGCTTACTCTTTTGTAGCTCCAAGTACGGCAAACAGCAGATATCCAACCATAAATTTCGCTGATTTTGGTACTTATACAGTTAGCCTAACCCATAAAAATAATTGTGGAACCATTACCGTTAGTCAGAAAATAACATTTATAGAGGCACCGGTTCCAACTATCGTTGCAAATTCAAACCCCATTTGCAACAAAGCATCGGTTACTTTAACAGGGGCAATTTCAGGAAGCTATACCTCCTTTACCTGGGATAATGGAATTAATAATATTAATTTTTCAAATCCTTCTGATCTTACTACTGTATATACGCCAAGTGTCGCAGAGCGTAATGCAGGAAAGGTAACCATATTTTTGAGGGTTAATACGGGAGTGCCAGGCGCTTGTGCTACAGTTTTAAAACAAATAGACATTATTATACTTCCTGAAAATAAATTAACCAATACAAATAACACTAAAGTAGTTTGTACGGGCAATCCAGTAGATTTTATTCCAAAATCTACTGTTGATGGAAGCACATTTAAATGGACAGCAACAAATAATGATGGCTTAGCTACCGGATATAGTCCAACAGGAACGGGAAATATTACCGATATAATCACAAATACCAGTGCAACAAGTAATACGGTTGTTAGCTATACCATTATACCTCAAAAAGATGGCTGCGACGGAGAGCCATTTATTTTAACAGTAACAGTTACCCCGAAACCCATTTTAACTGCTACAGTAGCAAAGGCAGTCATATGTACTGGTAATCCATCTGGTATTTCATTGAGCTCAAATTTAGGCAATAACAATACCTTGTATGTTTGGACAAGTACTGCAAGTCTGGTTACAGGCAACACGAATCAGGTTACTCCCGTATCTGTTATTGCAATAAACGATATCTTAACCAATAGCGGATTAAATGAGGGAAGTGTTACTTATACGATTACCCCAATTGTTAATGGTTGTCCGGGAAATCCGAAAACTGTTGTAATCAAAGTACATCCCACAATTACAGTGGCTGATGCAGGTGCCGATCAATCCATCTGTAACCAGTCTACTTATACTTTAAAAGGTAATGCACCCAAAGCTAGCGAAATAGGTAAGTGGACTGTATTGCCTGCAGGGCCTCTAATTATTGACCCTACAGTTTACAATAGTGCAGTAACCTCACTTAATCCCGGACAACGGTATGTTTTTACGTGGACAATTACTTCGCCAAGTTTGTGTTCAACTACAGATGATGTGGTTATTGATAACTTAGAAGCACTTCAAAATACCATCACCAACCCATCAGGAACAACTGTATGTTCCGGGCAACAGGTTACCATTAATGGCGATGTACCCATTGGAGGTAAGCCTCCATATACCTATAGATGGGAAATAAGTACTAATCCAAGTACGAGTTGGACAATAATTCCTGATGCAACTAGCCGGGATCTGACCGTTACAATTCCTGTGAGCGCTTCGATTAGGCGTATAGTATCAGGTGGTGCTTGTGAAACTATAAGTAATGAGGTAAACCTGATAGCGCTACCACCAATAGCGGGAAATACAATTGGCGTAGATCAGGTCATTTGTTCCGGCAGTATTCCTGCTCCTTTAACTGGCCCACGACCTACCGGTGGCAATGGTTCAGATTACACCTATAGTTGGGAAAAAAGTATAGACAATGGGGTTAATTGGGTAGTTATAAATGGCGAAACAAAACCAACATATGCACCGTCTGCTCTAACTGTATCAACAAAGTATAGAAGGATAGCAAGTAGTGGCCTTTGTTMTGGTGGTCAGGCTAGTACTAGTAATAGCATAAGCATTACCGTTAAACCGGA
This sequence comes from Pedobacter sp. 05L430, assembly GCF_056397585.1. NCBI lineage: Bacteria > Pseudomonadati > Bacteroidota > Sphingobacteriia > Sphingobacteriales > Sphingobacteriaceae > Pedobacter > Pedobacter sp. 05L430. Next base: position 34,772 of record NZ_JBFTNT010000010.1, read on the forward strand.
TGCACTTGCCAGTTTTACATTTGCATCTGATAAAGGATGTACGCCATTTAATATCGACAACCAAAATGTAAAAGCAATTGTTGATGTAAATCGAAATGATATTTACATCTGGTATGTAAATGAAACAGAAATCGGCAGGGGCGCTCAATTTCCTGGTTATCAAATCGCAAACGACAATGAATCCGTTATTATTAAGCTAGTAGTTACCAGTAAACAGGGGTGTAAAGCTGATGAAATGTCTCATGCATTTTCGACCCGGCAAAGCATTGCTGCGTCATTTACACAAGATAAATCCGAAGGATGCGGTCCGCTACAAGTTAGTTTTGTAAATACTTCCACTTCTCTTGTTGATGCTGATTTTAAATGGGACTTTGGYAATGGTATAACTTCTTCTTTAGTGATGCCCCCTCCAATCACTTTTCAGCCACATCCCCAAGGAAAAGATACCACTTACGTAACTACCTTAAGCGTAACTTCGCCATGCGGAACTAATGTGTTTACTTCATCAGTCTTTGTTAAAGCCCAGCCAATCGCTGTATTCTCACCAAATAAAACCGTTGGCTGCTCTCCAATGAAAGTTACCTTTAGCAATACCTCTCCCGGTGGTACAAATACTTACTATTATGATTTTGGAGATGGCGCCTTTCTTACTAGAACAGATAAACTACCTGTAGAACATGTTTATGTAACTGGAACAATAAAAGAGTATACCGTGAGAATGCGTGCGGAAAATGAATGCGGCAGTCAGGAAAGCAGTTACGTTATCCAGGTTTCCCCTAACACTGTTTTGCCTGAGCTAGTGGTAAACAGCTCAGAAAAAAGTGGCTGTGCACCATTTCTTGTGAATTTTCACAACAATTCTAAAGGGGCGAATCTATTTAGATATGATTTTGGAGACGGTGGGAGTAGGGTAACAAGATCAGCACCAGAAATTGTACAATACACATTTAAAAATCCAGGAGTATATAAAGTTGTACTTACTGCTTCAAATGGCTGTTCAGACACGACCACGACCGAGACAATCACGGTACTTGAACAACCAACAACCAACTTCACAGCAGACAAAACGGTTGGTTGTCCTGGCCTTCAGGTAAAATTCACCAACACAACCACTGGTGGATTGTCCTACCTATGGGATTTTGGAGATGGAACAACTTCTACAGAATTCGAACCAACGCATGTGTATAGCGGTTCTCTTTCATCTTATACTGTTACACTAACAGCAACAAATAGTTTAAATTGTCCAAATACACTTATACAAAGTGATTATATAAAAATTACAGCACCACCTATCGCACAGTTTTCAGTAGATCCTGGCATTGAAATTAGCATACCTTCTTATACATTTAGTTTTATAGACCAAAGCACCAATAGTCCAGATCAATGGCTATGGGATTTTGGTGATGGTATAACTTCGATAGACAGAAACCCAAAACATACCTATGCAGACACGGGGCTTTACAAAGTAACTTTAAAAGTGATCAATCAAAGCGGATGCTTTACTAGCTCCTTTAAGAATGTGAGAATTAGTGGAGTGCCCGGATATCTGTTTGTGCCAAATTCGTTTATACCCGGTAGTGAAAGTAGCGAACTTCGACAATTCAGAGCTAAGGGTTCAGGAATTAAATCATGGAGGATGTCAGTTTTTAACAAATGGGGACAACTCATATGGGAAACAACAAAGCTTGACGAAGGACATCCCCAGGAAGGCTGGGATGGAACATACCGCAATGTGGAATTACCCCAGTCTGTCTATTACTGGAAAATTGATGTCGAATTCATTAATGGATCACAATGGAAAGGCATGACATATAATAATAGCGCACCAAAACGAACGGGGCCAATTCATTTAATCAGATAACATGGCAAAGACATTAAAGATTCTGTTGATTTTGCTAATTTTTATAGGCATTGAATTTGCATCTGCACAAGATCATATTTATTCACAGTTTTTTAACCAGCCTATATATTTAAATCCTTCATTAACCGGTCAATTTGAAGGAGATATTAGAATGAACCTTGTTTATAGAAATCAATGGTCCGGCTTAAGTGGTGATCTGTCCTATATCTCCGCTTCGGCCGATTTGAATATTGCCAAATTTCCGGGAGGAGTGGGATTGATTTTTAATCGTTCCAGTGAGGGAACTGCCTATTTAACTAAAAACAATGCGGCTGCTACATATTCTTACAGTGTCGGTGGCGATGATTTTGTACTGTCATTTGGTATACAGGCAGGTTTTACCAATAGAACGATAGACTGGAACAAGTTGGTCTTTTCCGATCAGATTGATCCTCGCCTAGGATATGTTCCTGGCAGTATCTCTGCTGCTGAACCACATGATATCTCCAATAAGTTTTTCTTTGACGCAGCAACAGGTGTAAACCTTGTTTACCGTAACTTTATGCTTGGGACGGCATTACACCACATTAACAGGCCCGACGAATCCTTTAGCGGAACGCAAGCCAAGCTTCCAATGAGAATTACCGTAAACGCAAGTTTCAAAATTCCCCTCACTCCATATTTTGATTATAACCAAGATGAAGGTGCTTCTCTTATACCTTCTGTAGTTTACTACAGACAGGCAAGTAATAGCAACGTTAGTCTGGGAGCTCAATTTAAATACAAAAGCCTAAATACAGGTCTTTGGTATCGAACGGGCCCCCAGAACGGCCCTGATGCAGTTGTTCTTTCTCTTATTTTTGATCTTTTTAAAGGAAGGCGTAATGGAGAAAAGGTGAGGCTAGGTATAAGCCATGATGCTACCATTTCAAAAATTAATTATACAAATACAAGCGGTACTACTGAGGCTAGTATTGGATAYGAAAAGTACTTCCCGAATAGTTCTGGTTACAATCGTTTTAATGGGCTAAGGTGCTACGACTTCTTTTAGATAATGATATAAATAAAGGAATAAAAAGTATATTTTTGTCAGCGGTTTTGTCAACGAATGTATCAAAAACCCTTTTTAAACTATGAAGAACACACAGTATTGGTTAGTGAAGTCAGAACCTTTTAAATATAGCTGGGAGAAATTTAACAAAGACGGCAGAACCTTTTGGGATGGTGTACGCAATTATCAGGCACGTAATAACCTGAAAGAGATGAAAGAAGGGGATCTGGTTTTATTCTACCATAGTAATGAAGGTAAAAATGTAGTTGGTATAGCAAAAGTGGTAAAAGAGTTTTATCAGGATCCAACTACCAGTGACCCTAACTGGGTTGTAGTAGATCTGGCTCCGGTCGAGGCACTTAAAAATCCTGTTAGTCTGGAACAGATCAAAGCAGAAGAAAGTCTTAAAGACGTTTCATTGGTTAGACAAGGCAGGTTATCTGTAATGCCACTTAAAGCCGAGGAATTTGATAAAATATTAGAGATGGGTAGCTAATGCATCCCCGAATAAGGTTCTGCTCTTACATATTTCTTTGTTAAGAGCAGACCTATACTCATTATCAAACTCGATCCTAATACCACAACAAATAAGAAAGAAGTTCCTACTTCTGGTATTTTAAGCGCATGAGGTAAATTAAAATACAGCAGGATGCTAATCAGTCCTCTTGGCGCAATAAAAGCCTCCGCTCCACTATTTTCCCTTCTAAAGATTTTAAGATAAACAAACCTGATCACAAAGATAGATGCAAGCATAATCAAACCGTTTACAAGAACAATTTGATCATTAAGCTGATAAATGTTCATTGTAAATCCGAATATTACAAAGAAAAACGTTCTTAAAATAAATGCACTTTCAGCAGATAACTGATGTAGTTGTGTTAAATCATTAGATAGATTCTTGTAAATAAAAATACTTCTAAACCAGGCGTACTTGATGGTGTCTGCATTGTTTAAAAACAGACCGAAAGAGAGTATTAAAACAAGGGCCGACAAGTGGTACGACTGCCMAATAGCATACACCATTATCAATATAGAGATGATCAGGAAAAACTTTATGTGATGTGATATTTTTCCCATTACATAAAGCAAAACGATGCAGGAAATAGCCGATAATATAACTATCAGTATCGTATTTAGTCCTAAGCCAGTAAACGAAGAAGTAGAGATGTGAGGATTAGATATGGCAAAATTAAAGAGTATGATCCCCAGAATATCAGAAAAAGAAGATTCATAAATGATAAACTCTTTTCCTTTTTTAGATAGTGCTGCGGCAGATGGAATAGCTATTGCAGAGCTAACCACACTAAAAGGAATTGCATTGCTAAAGCACGTGTAAAGGTCGCGGCCGGTAATCTCGTATATAATAAAAGTGATCACAGAAACCGAGGCGATCAGTATTACAAGTGCCGATAGAAAAGCACCCTTAATGATTTTATTTTTATCCCGATTGTATTTCAGTTCAAGTGATCCTTCAAAAACGATCATGATCAAACCCACAGTACCAAGAGCAGGTAAGATCTTTAGAAAATCGAAGGTTTCTATCTTAAGGTTATCTACAAGTACGCGCAGGCCTATTCCTAAAAGCAATAGCAGCAGTACAGAAGGTAATTTAGTTTTACTGGCAACAAGGTCAAATAAATAAGAGAAGATGACCAGGCCGCTTAAAATAATCAGTGTAGTGTACGTCGTCATTTTTCCTATTTATTTAATAACAGCATTCCTGCTGTTATTGTTTACTCCTTAAAAAAAAGGGCTTTCAACTCAATAGCGTCATTTGGCAACATCTTTCCACTCAATATCAACCGCAATTGTCTTCTTCTTAAAGCCCCGGCAAATAATTCGATTTCTTCCTCAGTCTCAGGTTTCAATTCCGGAACAGGAATAGTTCTTCCACTTTGGTCAACCGCTACAAAAGTATAGTAAGCCTCATTTGATTTTACCCTGCTTCCCGAAGGAATATTTTCTGCCCAAACATCCAGTCTTACCTCAACAGAAGTATTAAATGAGCGTGTAACCTTAGCCTCAATCGTAATTACATCCCCAAGTTTTATAGGCTGTTTAAATGATACATTATCTACAGAAGCTGTAACCACAATTCTATTGCAATGTTTTTGAGCCGATATTGCAGCAGCAATATCCATCCAATGCAATAATCTGCCCCCCATTAAGTTATTAAGCGTGTTGGTATCGTTGGGCAATACCAACTCATTCATTATGGTGAAGGAATCCTTCGGACTTTTTACTTTTGTACTCATCTCAGGCAAAAGTAAACAAAATTCAACATAATCACTTTTACGAGATAAAAGGAGTCAACTAGCTTTGGGTTTCTTGATGATTTTGTATCTTAGTTGTACGGCATGAAAAATCAAACGCTGATACAATATTTTCACTGGTATTATCAAGAAGACGTTAAGCTATGGATTAGGGTTGCCGAAGAGGTGCCAACATTTGTTGAACTCGGAATTACAGGCCTTTGGCTACCGCCAGCTTATAAAGCAACCTCAGGAGATATTTCTGTAGGTTACGATTCCTACGATCTTTTCGATCTTGGCGAGTTTGATCAAAAAGATTGTGTAGCTACCAAATACGGAACTAAAGAAGAATACTTAAGTGCAATTAATGCACTAAAAGCAAGCGGCATAGCAACTATTGCCGATGTGGTGCTTAATCATAAGGCCGGTGGAGATGAGCTGGAAAAGATAAAAGTGCGGAAAGTAAACGACCTGAATCGTAAAGAGTTTATTTCGCCTGTTATAGAAATTGAAGCATGGACTAAATTTACATTTCCAGGCCGAAAAGGTAAATATTCAAGTTTTATCTGGGATTACCATTGTTTCAGCGGGCTCGATTTTGCCGCTAACCTGCAAGAAGGAGGGATTTTTTCAATTCAGAACGAATTTGGAGAGGGTTGGGAAGATGTTCCTTCCAAAGAACACGGCAATTACGACTACCTGATGTTTAACGATATAGAATCAAGAAATCCCGCCGTGAGGCAAGAACTGAAGGAATGGGGCGAGTGGTACTATAACACCTGTGGAATGGATGGTTTTAGAATGGACGCCGTCAAACACATCTCCCATAAATTTTTAAATGAATGGATTGACCATATGAAGAGTACTTTTAAAAGGGAATTCTTTATAGTAGGTGAGAACTGGGTGGTTGATAATGTAGAAGAACTTAAATCTTACATTGAACTTACCGAAGGCCGCATGAAGCTCTTCGATTCGGTATTGCATCAAAATTTATATGTTGCCAGTCAGCAGCGGGAAGCATACGACCTCAGTAATATTTTTGAAGGAACACTTACGTTGATAAATCCATACTTATCAATCACATTTGTTGATAACCACGATTCGCAGCCTTTGCAGGCATTGGAATCATTTGTTGCCCCGTGGTTCCGTCCTTTGGCATATGCACTTATTCTTTTACGTGAGCAGGGCATGCCTTGCTTATTCTATCCCGATCTTTACGGCAGCGCATATAAAGATAAAGACCACAATGGAAACGAAGTAGAAATAGAGCTTTCTGCGGTGTTCGAATTACCAAAGCTGTGTACGGTTCGTAAAGATCTTTCTTATGGTGTTCAGCGCGATTATCTGGATCATCAAAATTGCATAGGGTGGACAAGGGCAGGCGAAGATGAAAATCCAGGTTCTGGTATTGCGGTGCTTATGAGTAACAGTGGTGCAGGAATTAAAAACATGGAAATGGGTGTTAAACACGCCAATAAAACCTTTACAGATGCACTTGGTAACATAACTGAAGAAGTGGTAGTAAATGAAGAGGGATGGGCAGCATTTCTATGTGCCCAGAAAAGTGTTTCAGTTTGGGTGTTAAAAACTGATTAACGCTTTACGTTGCCAACATTGGAATATCCAATTAATTCTTCCCAACGCATACCCGGTTTTTTATAATAGGCAAATACCTGGTACGTATTTAAAGTTTCAAAGAATGAACCTTCAAAAATTGCCTGGTCAATTTTTCCAGTATCCTTGTTTAACCAAACATATTTATAATCATAAAGCCCTTGTTTAAGCAATATGTTTCCGTAAAAACGTTTACGCGAAGATTCAAAGTTAAGCTTACTGGCCTCGTTTAAAACATAATTGTTAAACCTGCCAACAACATAAGCGTCTCCATTAGGAGTAGGGGGTACCGCATTTAAGGTAAACATCACATTCGCGTAATCACCTTCTGTTGGATCATCGCTGCCTTCTTTGTTTCTGATAAAGAAACTACCATTCTCATCAACCAGGTTGCTGTATTTCGCCTTGCTGGTATTGATGTCCGGAAAAAGCACCACGCTTGTGGTTGTATCCTTTATAATTTCCTGCACATTATCGCCTTTATACCGTAAGCTACGGATATCAAACTTTCTGAACTCATTACCTGCCGGGAAATCGTTGCTGTTTACCTCGTTATAAACCAATGTGCCAGGCTTAATAAAGTTCGGTTTTGTATTTATAATTGCCGTCTGCGGATTTCCATTCTGCATCACTATCGCTTTCAAATCCGTATAGGGATTCTGAATAGGCATTTGATGTAAAATAGTAAAGTTGACCTTCTGGTTGCTAAAACGCAGCGATACCTGTGAACTGGCCACTACATCTACGCCAATATTTACCACATTATCTACCACATAAAACTGCTGAGAAATAACCGGTTTTTGCTGGTTACCTTCTTCATACACCTTTAAAATATAGTTGCCCGAAATTTTAGGCCTGATCTGAGTATTCGGTAAAGTCAGTTGGTAAYGTGTGTACTTTTGGATAGTTCCAAATGAGTATTTATACTCGGTTATCCTATCCTCACTTAAGCTTTCCAGATAATCTATGGTCGATAAGCGGGATGATTTCCAATCTGAAGTGCAATGTTCAACCGTATACCAGTAATTTTTGCTTCCGGCATTAAGGTCGTCAAATGAAAACACCAATCGTTCATTTGATTTCAGAGCAATTACAGGCAGAGATTGTTCTTGTTGCGAGTTGTAACATTGTACCGTCTTTATTGTAGGTTGGTACACCTTGTTTTCATATACAAATTGCTGATTTTGTGCAACAGCAATTTGTATACTTAACAACAGCAAAAAAAATAATCCTGCAGGTTTTATCATTTACTTTCTAGTTCCATTATTTCAGAAGCGAGGTCTTCCCAGGTATTTTGGGCAGTATCCAACTTATGCTTGGCAGCTAAATATTTTTTATTTGTTTCAGCAAGTTTACCTGCATCCGAATAAATTGCTTCATCAGCAATCTCGGCTTCTATAGACTTAACATCCGATTCAAAAGTTGCAATCTCAACCTCAATTTTTTTCAGTTGATCATTTAGCTTTTTAAGCTGTTGCAAACTGTTTGGAGTAGCAGGTTGTTTTTCTTCTAAGGCCTTTTTAACTTCTTTTACCTCTTTATCAGGTCTTACAGGAACACTGGAAGGTTTTGCAGGAGGTCTTTTGCTATTCCATTCTTCGTATTCAGCATATGTTCCCGGATATTCTTTAATGTCCTTGTCTTCTATGAACCAAATTTTATTAGCAACATTATCTAAGAAATACCTATCGTGAGATACCGCAATAAAAGTACCTTCATATTGCTGTAATGCCTGAATCAGGATGTTTACAGATTGTATGTCAAGGTGGTTGGTCGGCTCATCCAGGATCAGGAAGTTAGAGTCAGTTGTTAGCGATTTAGCTAAAGCAACCCTTGATTTTTCACCTCCCGACAATACACGGATCTTTTTGAAAACATCATCACCGGTGAAAAGAAAACATCCTAATATACCACGCAATTCCGTGTCGGTATGTTTAGGTGCAAAGGCCTGCAATTCTTCAAGAATGGTGTTCTCAAGGTGTAACGACTCCAATTGATGCTGAGCAAAAAATGTAGTAGTAACATTATGACCTGTTTCGCATTTACCTGTAAAGCCTTCGGCACCTGCTATAATTCTAAGCAAGGTCGATTTACCCTTACCGTTAGCACCAATCAAAGCAATTTTATCGCCTTTTTCAATCACGCCTTCTGCATTTTCAAGAATCTCTACATTAGGGTAGCTTTTTGTGGCGCCTTCAATTCTGATTACATGACGGCCAGATGGTTTAGAGAATTTAAACTGGAAGTTTACAGTAGGATTGTCATCATCCACGTCTTCCACACGCTCCATTCTATCCAAGGCTTTCATCCTCGACTGAGYCATTTTAGCTTTAGAAGCTTTTGCTTTAAAATAATAGACGGTAAATCCATGTGGTTGGTAGGCTCATCAAGTAATAAAATATCAGGTGTTTGCAATAGAATTTTGGCAAGCATAACGCGCATGCGCCAACCTCCCGAAAAGGTATTTAGCGGTCTTAACTGATCCTGGGTACTAAAACCCAAACCAGCTAAAATCTCATTAGCTCTATATTCTATATTGTATCCATCTAAAGCTTCAAATTCCTGTTGCTTATCGCTCAGTTTATTTAAAACCTCTTCAGAATAATCTGTTTCTATTTTTTTAAGTAATACCTCAATCTCATCGTGCAATTGGTTCTGGCGTTCAAAAGCCTCCATTGCAACGTGTAATATACTATGGTGAGAATCGTAAGAAAGTAAATCCTGGTTTAAGTAACCTATTTTTAAGTCTTTAGACATAGAAATAGTACCCGAAGAAGGAGCATACTCACCTACTATTATTTTTAAAAGTGTAGATTTTCCTGTTCCATTGGCACCAATTAGCCCAACGCGGTCGCCCGGTTTAATGTGCCAGTTTGCCTCATCATATAAGGCTCTGGAGCCTATCAGGAATGTTAAGTCGTTTATCGAAATCATGTGGCTGCAAAAATACAAACAAATTCCTATCTTCGTCCCATGTACCGTTTAATTAAGCCTATATTTTTTCAATTTGACCCCGAAAAAGTGCATTATTTCGTCGTTAAGCGACTGAAATGGTTTCATGAACACTTTCCGCTTGGCGAAACTATCCTCAGAGGAAGCTTTGATGTGAACATTAAAGGTCTTGAACGCGAAGTTTTTGGTATCAAATTTAAGAATCCTGTAGGCTTAGCCGCCGGCTTCGATAAAAACGGTGAGTACATAGAGGCACTAAGTGATCTTGGGTTTGGATTTATTGAGGTAGGTACTGTAACTCCATTGCCGCAGCCTGGTAACGATAAGCCAAGGATGTTCCGCCTGGAAGATGATAGCGCAATTATCAACCGAATGGGTTTTAACAACAAAGGTGTAGATACACTTGCTGAAAGGCTAAGGCTGTTAAAAAGTAAAAATAGCGATATTGTTGTAGGTGGTAACATTGGTAAAAATAAAAATACCCCAAATGAGGATGCATTAAGTGATTACATAAAATGCTTTGACCGCTTATTTGACGTAGTCGATTATTTTGTAGTAAACGTAAGCTCTCCAAATACTCCGGGATTAAGGGCTTTACAAGAAAAAGAACCATTGATGGAGCTGTTAAATACTTTACAGCAACGCAATAATAAGAATAACATCAGCAGGCCAATTCTGCTTAAAATAGCACCCGATCTTACCAATGAACAATTGGACGATATTGTTGAAATTGTAATGACTACAGGTATCGCGGGAGTAATTGCTACCAACACAACTATAGATAGAAGTAGCCTGCAAAGTCCGGAGCCGCTTAAGAGCGAAATGGGTGGTTTAAGTGGTAAGCCACTAACACATCGTTCTGTTGAGGTGGTTAGGTATTTATCTACCAAGTCAAACAAAGCATTTCCAATAATTGGCGTAGGTGGGATTCATTCTCCTAAAGATGCACGGGATATGCTTGATGCAGGTGCTTCATTAGTTCAACTGTATACCGGTTTCATTTACGAAGGCCCAGGGCTAATCAAAAGGATTTGTAAAGAGCTGTTAAGATAATCCCTTCTCCGGTTTTTGTGCGATCCTAAAACGACATAGGCATGCCTTGTTAATGATAAAGGTCGTTCAGAGTCTTTTCAAAGTCGTTAAGAGTCGTCTGAAAGTCGTTTAAAAAATGAGCATAAAAAAAGCATCCCTGTTTTTCAGAGATGCTCTAATTTCTTTTTAGAAAAGAAACTTATGCTTTAGCAGTAAGTTTTAATAAGACCGCGTTGTTTTTAGCTAACTGATCTGTTGTAGATTGACGTGAACGGCTACCCAATTCGATGTTAGTAGCAAGTTTTAAGTTTTTCACATCTAATTTTGCGAAAGTTTTATTTCTTCTGTCTTTTCTTTTTAATCTGGTAACTGCCATGTTAATCTTTTTTTATTTATTATAAATCTTGAGGTCGAGAGCGGATTCGAACCGCTGTAGGAGGTTTTGCAGACCTCTGCCTAGCCACTCGGCCACTCGACCCTACTGAAATTCAGGCTGCAAAAATAGTAAATAATACTTATTATGCAATTTATTTCTGCAAATTTCTATTAATATCTGCACAAAGAATTGCTGCCGATATTGCAACGTTCAATGACTCAGCCTCTCCAACCCTTGGTATTGTTACCGGATTGGTAATTAAATTTATGATTTCGGGTGTTATCCCTTGTCCTTCATTACCCAAAATCACGATGCCTTCATTTCCCCATTTTGTTTCATAAATACTCGTTCCATTAAGAACTGCACCAAAAATAGGTACTTTAATATCTTTTAAAAATCCAGAAAGTTCTTCGTAATAAACATTTACCCTGCTCAAAGATCCCATTGTAGCCTGTACTGTTTTTGGGTTATAAATTTCAACGGTGTTGTTAGAACATATAATCTGTTTAAACCCAAACCAATCGGCTGTGCGAATAATAGTACCCAGATTACCCGGATCCTGAACTCCATCAAGCACCAAAGAAAATGATCCTTTTAGACTACTTATATCAAAACTGCGGCTTTTAGGGATGTGTACAAGAGCCAGTACACCTTGCGGAGTTTGTAAAGTACTAATCTTATCCAGTTCGGCGTTGTTTATTTCAAATAACTTTATATTTGCAGGCAAATTGGGCAGTAAAGACTGATATTGAGCCAGATAATAAATGCTATGTATTTGGTATGAAGATTGAATAAACTCTACAATAGATTTTATACCTTCAATAATAAATATCCCATTTTCTTTACGGTACTTTTTTTGATGTAACGATTTTATAAACCCTATCTGAGATTTTGAAAGCATACTATAATAATAAAAGGAATGTCCATTTTCATGCAATATTACTATTTATTCTGGTTTTTGTTACGGGATGCTCCTCAACAAAATATATTGCGGACTACCAATCTATTGTTAAAAATGTAGAAATTGACAGCATAGATAAAGCTTTTGAGGAAGAAGCACTCAATTATATTCAAAAAGATATCAGGCCCACATCTACAATTGGTATCAATGTTATTATTTATAACATGTTCAATACTAAAGATGGCCGTTATAAAACTTCCAATATAAAACCGCTTGGTACGCCTCCTCCAATTCTTGATAGTGCATTGGTAGAGATCTCCCGCGGTCAAATTGAAAGATTTCTGATGAGCAAAGGGTATTTTATGGCGAAAGTAAAATCAGAGATAAAGGTTAAAAAGAAACGTGCTGATGTTTTTTTTAAGGCAAGTCCGGGGCCTGTTTTTCATGTCAATAAAATAAAGTATGAAATCGCTGATGAACTTGTTAATAAATTCTACATGGAAAGTAGGGCCGCTGAAACTTTTCTGAAAGAGGGGATGAGGTATGATGATGATTCTTTAGCCCACGAACGTGATCGAATCTATACTGTGATGAAGGAGAAGGGCTATTTCGATTTCGCGAGGCCATACGTAAAATACGAGGTCGATTCGAACTTAAATTCCAGCAAGGCTAATGTTACTCTGATTATAGATAACCCTCAGGATAAACCCAAGCATGAGCAGTTTTATATTGGTGAGACCAACGTAATTATTGCCCCAAATGCAGATGGTTTTCCTGATACGCTTAACATGAACGATAAGGTTTTTAGGGGTTTAAGGTATACCGACCTCTCTAAAAAGTTTCGGAGGAATCCTATAGTACGGTATAACTTTCTTCATCAGGGCGAGATTTATAATATCTACAATGAGAACCTTACCTATGATCGTATGTATGAGCTTAACGTTTTTAAAAATGTTAAGATAGATTATAACAGGCCAAAAGACAGTGTCAATAAAGTGTTCCCGGTTATCCAGTTAATTCCTCAAAAAATAATGAGCAACCGGGTAGAGGGGGAGGTGCCTTTTAATGCCGGTACTGTTGGTTTTACTTTATCAAATACGTATACAAACAACAACATGTTCCGCGGGGCCGAACGATTTGAATTTCAGGTTAAAGGAGGACTGCAATCCAGAATTGGGCAGGGGAATTCAATATTCAAGGATATTTATCAGCGCGATTTTTCAATTAGTGCTAATCTGACCGTTCCCAGATTAATGTTGCCGTTTATTACTGCCAGACCGGGCAGAAGAGGTGGTATGCCACATACCATATTCTCTACCAGTTACGTATATGCACAGCAAAAAAGTTTTTTTGAACGCCATGTATTTCTTAGTTCGCTAACTTACGAATTTGTAGAATCGAAATCTAAATACCATTCTGTGACCCCTTTAAACTTTGAGTATAGATTTGGAGGACTTCTTTTTGATGCTGAAGATCCAAATAATAAAGGAGAGTTACTTAAGAATTTTTATAATCTTTTATTGTTAGACAGAAGAGATATCACCCTTGGTATCAAATACACATATTCCCTAAATGCCGATAAACTGCTGACAAATGAAAGCTTTATTTATTTTAGGGGAAGCATGGATTTAGCTGGTAACATGTTACAACTGGCAACAAGTCTTACTGGTAATAAAGCTAATCTGAAAGATAGTGTATATGCTACAATATTTGGATTGCCGTTTAACCAATATATGCGGCCGGAGATAGATTTGCGCTGGTATAAAAACCTTGGGGGAGAGAAACAGTTTGTTGCCCGTTTAAACAGCGGAATTGGCTATGCTTATGGTAACTMTAATTCGGTCCCGTTCGAGAAATTGTTCTTCGCAGGAGGTTCAAGCGGCATTAGGGCCTGGCAGGCCAGAACCCTGGGGCCTGGAAATTATGATAGGGGAAAGGCGCTTGATACTGATACCTTAAGAAGAGCATTATATGGCCTTGATCAGCTTGGCGAGCTGCATATTGAGGCGAATTTAGAATACAGATATAAACTCTTGAATAAGTTTTTTGGAGCCAAATTGAAAGGTGCTGTGTTTTTAGATGCCGGTAACGTATGGAATGTGACCAGAACCGGTACGCCATCTACCTATTTTGATTTCAAAAAACTGGGCAGTCAAATTGCCCTGGGCACTGGTATGGGTTTCAGGTACGATGTGCAGTACTTTGTATTTAGGTTTGATGTGGGTTTAAAACTTAAAGACCCACAGTTTGAAGGTTCCGATCAATGGATGTTCAAACGATTCTTTACTGGAAATAAGAAGTTTAAAGACGATTATTACCTTACCCATAGTCCGGAAAGGTATCGCTTTGTGCAATACAATTTTGGTATAGGAATGCCTTTTTAAGCGCTCTGCTTAAAACATTCGCTTTAAGCCATCAAATATAGTCTCGAAGAAAGTAGACAGGTTTAAACCGTTGCTGTGATTAAAGTAGATGAATATTAAAAGGATAATCACTGCAGCTATAATGAACTTCCTAAATGCAAAAGCCAAAAAGATGATCAGTGCAGGGAATAATATTAACCACATACTGTTGATCACATACGGAGTTAAGGTGCCGTCCTTTTTATGAACATATAAAAGTTTGCTGTGGGTGCCAGTATCGTTCTGATGTTTTATATATACAAAGGCCGACCGTTCCAATTGTAATGGCAGCACACCAACACCTCCATTAAATTTAATAGGCTGGGTAAAACCGCTTACACTAAAAGTGTAAGTGCCATTAATCTTTTCTATAGGTATATCTAAAGAATCAGCTGCTATAATGGCAAGCTTGCTGTTTTTGAGCAGGCTCTCTTTAACTATAAAATTATTGATGTCTGCATTTTGAGCAAAGCCGGAAACACACATTACCAACAGCAATATCAACAAATATATTCTTCTCATTCTATAGATCGTTTATTGTAAATCAGATACCCCAAATGTAGTAAAACCCCGTTTCTTTTTATCGGGTCGTCATATAAATTGTAACTAAAACTTATAGGCCCAACCGGGGTATGGTACACCAGCCCTGCAGTTGCCGCATACTGCCATTTGGTAAGCGGTTTCATACGGTCTATTCCCTGGAAGCCTACCTTCTCAAACTTCTGATATGGCAAAAACACATAACCTTCAACTCTTAAGTCAAGATTTCTTTTAATGCTGTATACGTTTTTAATTCCTCCTGCAAAGTAACTGGTGGCCCTAAAGTTTTCTAAAAATACAGATCTGCTGTCTTGCAATGGATAAAATGCAGGCGAAGCAAGTATAGTAGAGTAGTAGTTAGAAAATAAAGGCTGGTTTGAAATTACAGCTTCGAGTAGGTATCCTAAAGAATATTTATGTTTTGCGAGGAAGTAATTTTCATCGCTAACCTTTAAATTGAACCATTGCCGGTATTTTCTGTTTACTTCAGTTTTGCTTGCCACAAGTTCCGCAGATTCTGTTAAACCGTCGGTAATGTTGCCGGGTGTGTAGCTCTCTCTCCCTGCAAAATAATTCAGACTTAACAGGAAATTACGGCCCTTATTGGCGTATTGCTTGCGATTAAAGGTGTACTGTTCAAAAGCAAAGGTAGATCTGGAAGCATTGAACACAGTTTTGTCTAATTTATTCCCAATCTCAAAGGTGTTATTCGGACTATAGCCATCGTAATTGTTAATAAAGGCAGTATTCAGTGTTACCTTGGTATTCCGGTTTAGCGGAAAACCGATCTTTAAATCTATTTTTCTATCTGTCTGCTCAATATATGTAGGATGAGGGTTTTCAATAAAAATAKAACTGGTTTTATAGTAGTCAAAGTGATTATAGGTCATTTCCATAGCAAGGAATAATGGTAAACGAGAAGGATAATCTATCCTTCCATTTACTTGTATAGATTCGTAAAACCGCCCCGAATATAAGTTAGTGCCAAAAGTATACGATTTCTGGTTTAGGTAGTTGTACTGCATTCCAAGAAATACATTACTGATTGGTCGGGTGGATATGTTCCCCCCAAAGTCAATTTTAAAGCTTTTTTGTGGTTTGGCTACAATTTCGAAATTATAACTGTCCGACACCGGGTTGTACGTTATCTTGGGGTAAATGGTTTCAAAGGTTTCATCTGCTACAAGTTTGTAATAGCCTTGCTTAATATCATCAAGGTCAAAGGTGTTTTGATCTCTTTTGAAAAGACGCTCGATGTATTTTTTTTGCTGAGCATTTACTCCGGATACGGTTACGCCGCTAAAAAGCAGGTTGGGTTTTTTATTGTTGAACTGAGTTCTTTTAATCATCAGATCTCCTGTGGTTATGCGTCTGCTTATCTTTTTCTTGATCTGGTCCATATCGGCAATGGTTGCATCATAGCCTTGTTTTATCAGTTCCTCTACCGGGTTGAAATTGGTTGAAGTATACCCCCTTAGGTTTGGCTGGATATAAATACCATTTGGGCCAATAAGGGTAGAGTCTGATTTAGAAAGAAACATAAAAACCATTAGGCGGTTCATTAACCGCTCATCATTGTTTTTAGGGTATTCATTGAAGTTTTTTGAAGATACATTTGAGCCAATAATTACATCAGGATTAAAAGTATCTCTCATTACATCGGCCGGAAAATTATTATACAGACCGCCATCAAAAACGTACTTGTCGTCTAATTTTATAGGTCGGTAAATCAAAGGGACAGTCATGGTTGCTCTAACGGCATCGGCTAAACTGCCTTTTTTTACGGTTATGCTATTTTGCGACAACACATCAGATACCATGCAGCGGTAAGGGACAAACAGATTGTCGAAATTATCTTTTGAAATAGCTGATGCCTGGGCAAAGAGCTCTAGCAGGGCGAAGTTTAAAGGGATATCATTTACCAGATTTGACCTGAAATTGAATCTTAAATTAGAGTCGACAGAGAGCTTTGCTGTAATTATTGAGGGGTTAATGTTTTTCTTCTGAAAGAAGAAGCTGTAATCGCTCTTGAATCTTCCGCTTACCCAATCCTGAAAATTGCTGCTTAAAGCTATTTTCTCTATTTCGGTTGGCGAATACCCCGCTGCATACATTGCACCAACAATGCCACCCATAGAAGTTCCGGTAATGTAATCAATTGGGATATTGTTTTCTTCGAGTGCTTTTAATATGCCTATGTGGGCAAGCCCCTTGGCCCCACCGCCACTCAGTACCAAGCCTACCTTTTGCGCATTTACATTTAATGCGGTTATAAATAGAAAAAGGAAGAGTAATCTTTTTATAAGCATGGCTCATAAAAATAGGAGTTTTATTTCATAAAGGCGATCTGATTAATCAGTTTAACGAAAATATGCTGTAGGTTAAAATGGTAGCAAAGCCGACCCATAATATATACGGAATGAAGAGTAAACCTGCAGTTTTGTCAATTTTATAGAATACCATTGCGTTTATAATGATGACGAGCAGCAGGGCAATGATTTCAAAAAGTGCCAGCCCAATTTCGTGGGCGTAAAAGAAAAGGAACGACCACATTACATTTAAAACAAGCTGTATAAGATATATTGCAACTGTACGATTGAAATGTTGAACTTCTTTTCTTTTTAACCAAACCAGATAGGCGGCAATTCCCATTAAAATAAAAAGGGTAGTCCATACCGGTGGAAATACCCAATTCGG
Organism: Pedobacter sp. 05L430; assembly: GCF_056397585.1. NCBI lineage: Bacteria > Pseudomonadati > Bacteroidota > Sphingobacteriia > Sphingobacteriales > Sphingobacteriaceae > Pedobacter > Pedobacter sp. 05L430. The sequence goes on from NZ_JBFTNT010000010.1 coordinate 52,429, forward strand.
TGGGTTAAAAGAGGGTTTATTTAGGGTTACGTACCATGTTTTAACATATTGAGAAGTAAACCATGCGCCGATAGCACCCATAGCTAAAGGAATAGCAATATTAATAATAAAGGCAAATGGTTTAAATCTCATGTTCTGTTAAATTGTTGTGCAATGTTACAAGTTAATTTTCTTTAACAACAATCATCCAGCCTTTGTTTTTTGTTACCGGGATCTCATCTATTGCAGCAAAAGTTTTTGAGGGTTGAAAGTTCTTAATCTCAGGGGCAGTTATTGTTGCCTTTGCCGGGTCAATTCCCAATGCTTTCCAGTCTATGCTCAGTTTTATTTTTGTATCCTCTTTAGCCCAGCTTGCAAGTGCTATCAGCACACTTTTGTCTTTCTTATAAATGGTTGCCAATACATCAGGGTTGTTGGTTTTAACCGGATTGTTTTCTACCCAATAGCCGATCATTTTAGTGCCCTGCATACCAAAATCATCCCAGGCTTTCCATATTGCACGAGGGTCTGCGCCATCGCTCCATGGCATGCGGTTAGTCATTCCGTAAACCATTCCGCGCCATGCGTTACCACCGTCTTGCAGCATTTCGCCCATTAGCCCGAATGGTATGCCCGAAGATTCTGTTAAAAAGAAATCAGGAGTGCTTTTCTCGTAGTCGAAATACTCACCAAACCATAAACGGTTTAGATAAGGGAAATGCTCCATATATAGGTTTGCACTGTTGTTAAAGCCATCGCTTTTATTGTATTGGTTTGCCGAGTGCAGGTCTATAATGCCAGGATGTCCGTTTTGGGTAAGTACACTTTTTACGCGTTTCATTGTAGTTCTGTCGAAAGCTACATCATCCRGATAGAGCCCGTCTATGCCAACATTATTAACCAGCCAGTTCATGCCTTCAACATAATAGTTGTGCCAGCGGCTCATTCCACTATTCACAACAGCTGCATCTTTTATTTCGGGTACATACCATGCCGCTATGTAATCTTCGCCAAGGTGTTCCTGTAACCAGGAATAGCCACCGCCTTTACCTGGCGAGTAAATTTCGTGACCCAAGCTGCGCAATGGGAATGTCTCGTAAGCACTGTTCGATAACTCGCGGACCGTATTGTAAATTTTAACCTTAAGCCCCTTTGAATGTGCTTCATCAATATAGGTTTTCATTTCCTTGTGGGCAATAAAAGGGTAATTGATGAATGGATTAATAGGCGTAGCATGGTGTATGTTTATTAGTGTTGCACCTGTTGCTTTAATGGTGTCCAGATTGTTGTATTTATGATAAAAGCGGTTGCTCCACTGAAAGTCGGTATTGATTGGGTGGAAAGGAGTGATTAGTAAAGTGAAGTTGTAATATAACGTATCGCCCTTTTTCATCAGGCGTTCTCCGCTGTAATTGTCGGCCAGAATGGCCTGTCCTTTTTTAGCGATTTTAATACCGCCTTTACCTTCGTTGCCCCATGATGTTGGCAATAGCAAAGGTTTCTGTAAATAGAAGTTTGTATTTAAAGGACGTACATAATGATTGTCTCTTAGTGAATATTGTAAACCTGCATTTACATCGCCTATCCAGGCGCCATCCTGGTTTTTGTTGGCTACATCCCATTTCCAGTTTAAGGAATCCGGGCGATAACCACCTTTCTGACCAAGGCCCATCATGTATTTAGCAGCGGTTGGGGTGAAGGGAAGATGCAAGCTGATGTTGCTCAGTTTAATATCATTTACAGCGATGAATTTAACTGTATACGATACAAAACCATCAAATTCAAGTGAGGCATTTACCTCCATGTTTAAACTGTCGGATGTGCTTTTTGAAGTCCACTTTGCAATGCCCGGCTGCTTATCTGTAAAGGTAATTTCGGAAGTTTTAAATTTAATATCTTTATGGTTTGGTCTAGTTACATGAAAATGAACAGGCTCGGTAAGGATGTTTTTTGGAGTGGCCGATAATTCTGTCATCTCCGGTGTAAAGAATGTTTGTATCTGAGCAGGTAAGCCGTCCTGATTTATGGTGAACTTTCTGCCCAGCAGAGAAATGGTTTTGTCGTTTATAACAAGAGGAATGTAAGGAGCAATAACCTCATTTTTCTCTGCCATGGTTGAATTTAACCATTTAAGTCGGGTTTGTTTTTGCGGTTCATTTATACCTCCATCTGCCAGGACAGTGTTGTTTACTGTTAGCACAATCCGGATAATTGTACTGGCCGAGCCTTTGGCGCTAACAGTTGCTGTACCTGTATAAATACCTGCGCTAATGTCTTTAGGGATATCAGCAAGTATCCATAAGGCCTGAACTTTGTTTTTGGCTACGTTTACAGTTTTATGTAACGGGCTGCCATCCCAGTTAACGCCATCGGTATTTAAACATGAAAAAGCTTTTGCAGAAATGGATTTGCCTGCCTTATTTTTTAGATCGCTGAAGGTAACTTTAACATCATTAATATCTTTTTTTACCGGATAAATACCGAGCTGATAGGTGTAGTTTTCTCCTTTAGATGCTGTTCCGGAGAAAGCGTTCTTTAATCCTTTTGTGATCCATAACTGAGGCAGATCGTCCTGCATTTTTATAGGATTAACCCTGTCTTCAGTAAAAACAAGATAGTCTTTTTGTGGATGTTGTTTAATCAGGTTTTTAGTTTCTGCTGCGGTAGCAATTACTTCCATAGGGTAGAAACTGCTCATTGCATTAATTGCCTCTATGCGTACAAGTTTGGCAGGTACAGCGTTTGCGGTTGATTTTGGCCACTGACTCTCAGCTGTCGGAGCCTTTCTATACTGAGCATTTGGGTAATTTGAACGTCCTTCTACCTGGTACGGCATGTAGTAAACATAATAAGTGCCGGCTCCTGAGGTTGGCTCAAAATAGATGGTCCCTTGTTCTCTGCTGATGTTTGCCGCCTTTACATCTGTGATTCTGCTGTTGGTTTTTGCATCAACCACCCAAATATCCTTAAGCTCGGGATGGGTGTCTCTTCTTCGCCATTCGATAGTTGCTTTTGCTACATTTCCAGCTGCGCTTACCGTTAGTACAGCTCTATGGTTCCCCAGAGAGTCGGGATTCCAACTGTCGTTTCCGGTACCGTATTTAATTTGTTGAGCGCTAACTCCTGTAATCAGGAATAAGATGAAAATGAGTACTAAAGATGGTTTCATTGTGTGTTTTAGATTTAATGGTAAAAGTAACCATTCTGTTAATAGACTGGTAATATTTCAGATTTCCTATGCAAAACGTCTTTTTTTTAAAATAAAAGATGGAAGTTTGTTTTCTTGAATAAATTAAGTTTAAATGAGCGATAAAAAAGGATTTACAACCACCATACTTCATTCAGACCGTCTTTTGAAACCAGAATTCGGTGCATTACATCAACCTGTTCATAACGCAGTAACCTGGGGATACGATGATGTCCAGGGCTTGGTAAATGTTTTTCAAAACAAAACAAAGGGTTATGCTTATTCCCGTCAGGGCAATCCAACAACAACTGCACTTGAGCATAAAGTAACACAAATGGAACAGGGTCTTGCTACTGTTTCTTTTGCTACCGGAATGGCTGCCATTTCTTCTACCATACTGGCTTTAATAAAAGCAGGCGACCATATTATTGCAAGTTCATACCTTTTTGGTAATACCAGAAGTATTATGCAGACATATATGGAGATGGGCCTGAGCATCTCTTTTGTTGATGCAACTGATGTTCAGAATATTAAAAATGCCTATCAGGAAAATACCAGAATGGTATTTGTAGAAACCATTGCAAACCCTGCTACCCAAATATCAGATCTAGGTGCTATAGGTGATTTTTGTGAAGACAAAAAATTGATCTATGTAGTAGATAATACAATGACATCACCTTACTTGTTCCGTCCGGTTGCAGTAAAGGCTAGTCTTATCATTAACTCTTTAACAAAATATATTGGCGGTCATGGTAATGCATTAGGTGGAAGTGTAACTGATACGGGCTTATTCGATTGGCTTAGCTTTCCTAACATTGCACCAATAATCCGCGAGCAGATCCGTCCGGAAATGCAGGGAATGACGCAAATAAGAAAAAGAGGTTTACGTGATGGTGGTGGCACGCTTGCTCCTGAAGCAGCGCATAGTATTTCTGTGGGTTCTGAAACTATTGCTTTAAGGCTTGAACGTGCTTGCAGTAACGCGGCTACACTTGCAGAATTTCTGGATAAGCATTCTTTAATCAGTAAAGTTTATTATCCTGGATTGAAAAGTCACCCTCAGCATGAACTTGCTTCAAGCTTGTTCCATCGCTATGGCGGATTACTGAGTTTTGCACTAGTTGATGGCATCGATTGCTTTAAGTTCCTGAATGAGCTTAAACTGGTTATCAAATCAAGCAACCTTGGTGATACCCGTACACTTGCAATTCCCGTTGCTCATACCATATTCTTCGAATTAGGTAAAGAAAGACGGGATGAAATGGGAATCCCTGATTCTATGGTTAGATTGTCTGTAGGTATTGAAGATACAGAAGATCTTATTGGGGATTTCAGTGCTGCTTTTGAGGCCGTTTCCAATTAATAATTGTACAAAAGAAATAGAATGAATAGAATAATAGCGTGCTTGTGTTTAAGCATTTTCATCTGTTTTGCAGCGAGTGCACAACAGAATAAGATTTCAGGAACGGTTAAAGACGCTAAGGGAGTTCCTGTTGATGCAGTAACGGTACAGGTATTAAATACAAATTTAAGTACAGTTACAGATTTGACAGGTGCTTTTGAACTTGTTAATGTTCCCTCGGGCAAAGTAAGTTTAAGGTTCAGCGCGGTGGGTTATGCAGCAATAAATAAACTGGTAACCGATGATAACAGGAGCCTGAATATTACTTTAGAAGATGCCGGGTTGAAGTTGGATGAAGTAATTGTTTCTGCACAGAAAACTGAAGAAAATGTTCAGAATATACCTTCCAGTATATCTGTTTTTTCATCAGCAAAAGTGAATGATTACAGGATACAGAACACCAGAGATTTGTCGGCTATTGTTCCAAATCTTTATAGCAGTAACCCTGGTGATGGAAGGAATGTAACCTCAATAAGAGGTATTACTACAACTTCTTACGATCCGGCGGTAGCTACATATATTGATGGTGTAAATCAATTTGGATTGGATACATACATTTCTTCTCTGTTTGATTTAGAACGGATAGAAGTATTGCGTGGCCCTCAGGGCACTTTGTATGGCAGAAATGCAATGGGTGGGGTAATTAACATTATCACCAAAAAGCCCGCAAATTATACAACTGGTTTTGCAGGTGTTGATTTCGGGAATTATGGTCAGCAGCGTTATAGCGCAGGTATCAGAACTGCTCTAATTAAGGATAAGTTGTTTTTTGGTGCAGCAGGTCTGGTTAACAGGCAAAGTGGATTTTATACCAATGAGTTTAACAATAAAAAATATGATCGTTTACATGGCTACCTGGGAAATTATTATCTGAAATTTCAGGGCAGTTCAAAGTTTGATTTAACTTTAAATGTAAAACATAATGAGAACCGTAATGACGGAACATTTCCATTAGTGGCTTCTGTTGAGGATGCATTAAGTAGCCCTTTTAAAGTAAACCAGAATACGTTAACAAAGATGTTTGATAACTTGTTTAACGCTTCATTGTCTGCAAATTATGCTGGTGATGGTTTTAATTTTACTTCTCAAAGTGCTTATCAGTCTAACTACAGGTATTATGATAAACCCATAGACAGTGATTTTTCACCGATCGATGGAATTTCTCTTATTAATAACTATGGTAAGGACTGGAATAAAATACAGGTTTTAACTCAGGAGTTCAAGTTCAGTTCTCCTTCATCGTCTACTTCAAAGCTTAAATGGGTAGGAGGCGTGTATGGCTTCTATCAGAAAAACCCGGTAAAACAAGGCTTGTCTTTTGGTGAAGATGCGGAAATGGTAGGGTCTATGCCTGGTCTTAATATCATAAGTATTAACAAAGGGAAGGGCTTTGGCTTAGCTGCTTTTGGGCAGGTTAGCTATGCAATAACAGATGAGTTGTCGGCCACTGCCGGTTTACGTTATGATTATGAGCATAAAAAGCAAGGGGTATATGGAGAGATGTTAATGCCTGGCGAGACGCAGCCTATAGTTGAACAAAAAGATACCAGCGCAACTGCTACTTTCAACGCATTATCTCCTAAAGTTAGTCTTGCTTATTTGTTTGTGGCTGACCATAGCCTTTATGCAACTTACAGCAGAGGTTTTCGTGCTGGCGGTCTTACACAAATCGGTTCCGACAGAACTGCAAGACCTTTAGTGGCCTACAAACCAGAATATGGTAATAATCTGGAGTTTGGATCTAAAAATACCTTTTTCGATCAACGCTTAAGCGTTAATGTTGCCGCTTTTTATGTTAGACTTACAGATGCACAAATACCTGTACTGATCTTGCCAGATGCAATAACAATAACCAGAAATGCAGGAAAATTAAGTAGTAAAGGTGTTGAGGTTGAACTTTCGGCCAGACCTGTTAAAGGACTAAGCGTTGATTATAACTTTGGCTATACTGATGCAAAATATAAATCATTGAGTTTGCCGGTAGATAAGGAGGTTGTGAATTTTGATGGCAACAAACAGATCTACACACCGGAAATGACTTCTATGCTTGCATTGCAGTACGGCTATCAAATTGAAAACCTTAATAAGCTGAATTTGATTGCACGAGGTGAGTGGGCGTATACAGGAGATCAATTTTTTGATCTTCAAAACCGGTTTGAGCAAAAAGGCTATCATCTGTTCAATGCAAAAATTGGTGTTTCTAATAAGAGATTTGACGTGTTTTTCTGGGGAAGAAATTTGAGTGATAAAACCTATGTAGATTATGTTTATGATTTCGGTGCTGCCCATTTGGGTAATCCGAAAACATATGGAATTTCACTGGCAGGAAGGTTTTAAAGGTGATTCTTAAGTGACCGTCCAGGCGCTACCGTCATCCATGTTTAAACAAGAGATCTCTCACATGCGTTCGAGATGACGACAGCGTTTCAGACGATCGCCTAAATTATTTCTTTTGCTGAGAAAGGAAAGTAACAAGTGAAGCAAGTTCATCGTACGACAATGAATTGGCTAAACCCGCTGGCATCATAGATGAATCCATTTCTTTGCGCGATAAGATATCGCTTGCTTTAATAGTGAAAACTTCACCGGCAATATTACGCATCACAACCTTAGCAGCTGTTTCTTCAGTAATAAAGCCCATATAAGTTTTATCTCCCTTAGCAGAGATCATCACTGTAGCAAATCCTTGCGAAATTGAAGCACTTGGTTTAAGGATAGACTCAGCAATTTGCTCACGATTCATAATAGAACCGATTTGGCCCATAAATGGTCCTTTCATTTTTTCGCCTTTGCTGATGCTATGGCAGGCAATACATCCCTGACGGGTAAATAATGCTTTACCTTTAACCGCGTCACCTTCTAATTTATTGATGGCCAATAAAACATCCTCAATAGATGATTTACCAACCTGGCCTTTTTGATTCTTAATCTTTTCAAGATCTACTTTAGGCTCTTCGGTAGCAGCAACTTTTTCTTCGGTAGCAAATGCAGTGATATCCATACGATTGCGGGCATCTAAGTCTGCGAAAAATTGCTTGCCGCTGGCACCTTTTTTCTCTGATTCTCCTACAAGGAATTTCTCTATGGCCGGAGAACCTTCCCATAATACTGCTTTATAGTATGGACCGTGAGAATCTGGTCTTGTACCCCACCACCATGACGCATCATAAGCATCTTCTTTCTTATAAAGTCGAGCCAATGTTGTCAGGATTTGTGTTTTAAACTTTTCGTCATTCGATTTCTGATACGCATCAATTAATGCATTAACCGCTTTTTGATCATGCATATAACGTAAAGCCCACAATGCAAGCGTTGAATTTTCACCATTAATTGCTGCTATAGTAGCATCCACAGCTTTAAGGTTTATTAATGCCTGTACAGCTAAGTGAGGTTGAACAATAGCGGGATTAGGAGTAGCATGAGGACCCTCTACATCTTTAGCAGGTTCTACAAATGATGCAGGAACTTTGGTTTGTAATAGGGCAGTGGCAGTTTCTACATGTCCTAAACGACCTAGTCCTATTGCAGCAACAGCTTGAACACGTGGAGAAGGATCTTTAAGTCCCTCTAAAAACGGCTCAGTTGGAACATTTTGTAAGTTGTTTTTGCGATCTGCAAGTGTTTTCAATGCGAACTCTCTCATCGCATCTTCTTTTGTAAATGCTAATAAAGCAGGGATTCCATCAACACCAGCAGCTTGTGCATAAGTGTAAATACCAGCAACACGTGCATATAAAGGAAGTTTTTTGTCGGAAGCAATTTTTAAAGCAGCTGCAGTAGCTTGTTTGTTCGAACGGTTAATCAGCTCCTGCGAAGCAGCTAAACGGGCTACTGCACTGGCTGATTTAAGCAATTCTGCTAATTGTTTAACAGAGGCTTTTTCAACATTTGGGAATGCTTTATATGYCCAGTTGTTTGGTACTGCACGAACTACATAACCTTTACTTGGGCTACCAGAATAACCTGCGCCATCCCATGCAGAAAGGTAAAGTCTGCCCGATCCGTCAACATCTAAATCTGTGATTTGAGGAAGTTTAATAAACTCTTCTTCTTTTTGGGTGAAAGTAGGCCCATCAGGTGTAACTCTATGGATATAGAGCATGCTTCTTCCCCAATCAGCCATCATTGGAACGTTGTTGTATTTTTCAGGCCAGGTTGGTTCGCTCATAAATAAAGCGCCGGTACCTGAACCTCCACCAACATCTACTAATGCCGGTAATATTTCATCAGTAAAGTGTTGAAACAAAACAGGATATCCATATTCTCCAGATTGGATAAAATGCGAAAAGCGAACATTCCATCCACCACCATCATTGGTGTTTTCTCTTGTGAAAACATTCATGTACGGATCAATAGCCACATCATAAACGTTACGCGTTCCATGAATAAATATTTCCATTTCGGTGCCATCAGGGCGCACGCGGACAATACCACCACCAAGCATGGTTAGTTTTTTGCCAGAACGATCTACTGCATTATGAAATCCAAAATCACCAACAGAAATGTAAATCCAACCATCTATACCCATTCTGATTCCATTTGTAGCGTGGTCTGTTCCACGTTCCTGAATGTATTTAGTATTACTAAGGTTTTCAATTAGAGGTTTTGCAGGACCATCAGCCTTTCCGTCACCATCTTTATCTTCAAAAACTACCAGCGCCATTCCTGTAGCTTTACCAGTTTCTTTAGAGAAGGTTGTGTGTAATACAAAGACCTTATCGCCTTGCACGATAATACCACGAGGGTTATCAACCATTGCAAATTCTACATGCTGGTCCATTTTACCATCGTTGTCTTTATCAACAAGTTTAAGGATACGGCCTTTGCCCGGATCTTTTCCTAATGATCCGATCATATCAACACCTACAAAAACTTCGCCTGTTGCAGCAACAGCCAGACAAGCGGGACTTGGTGTAACATCAGGGCCGGCAAACGGCGTAATTGTTAATTCAGGAGGGTCAAAAGAGGTGGTTTTTGGTTCGCCCACGAAGCTTTTTATTCCCAGGAATAGTATCAGGGAATAAATAAGGCTTAAAGAAAATTTAATCATTTGTGTATTCTATTAAGTGTTTACTGTAAGTGTGTTATTGTTTTGCTACTCTTTTTTCTGCCATTAGTTTTTGAACCACTTCCTGTAATTTAGCAGGGCTCTTGGCATACTTTTCTAAATTGATGATTTCAACTTTTCTGAAATCTACCGGATGGCTTTCGCTTTGTAATGAAATAGAACCGCCTTTTAAAAGCTGGCCCTCTGCAGCACCGCCAACAGGGTCTAACTGTGGTCTGGTGTAGCGTAATACCTCTTCGCCATTCACATAGTGAACCACTAAAGAGTCTGCAAGTACAAGAACTTCAACGCGTACCCATTGATCGCCATTGAAAGTTTTTGAGTTAGATTCAATACAATGGGTTTTGATCACTTTGCCGTCTTTTACAAATTGAGTACCAGGGGTACATAGGTTTGCAGTTGAGCGTTCGCCATTGCCAGCGCCGCCCAATAGCTGAACTTCTATAGAGTTAGGGAAATCCTGATCTTTTTTCATCGTAGCAGGATCCTGACCATGGATCATGATGCCGCTGTTGCGGTATGCCCATCCCGGACCGCCTTTTACTTGATCTCCAACAAAACGATACTCTACTCCTATAAGATAATATGAGTAAGGTTTTTTGTAAAACAGGTGACCATATTGCTCATCAAATTCTGAATATTTGTCATATCTAACCTGAATGTTTCCGTCTTTAACACTAAAAGTATTTCCGTAATTGTCATTCAGATCATGCTTTCTTATTTTTACATCCCAGCCATTTAAGTCCTTTCCATCGAACATTTGTTCCCATTTTGGGCTTGGTGAGGATTGCTTAACTGAGCAGCCAAAGAAAATCAGGGGTAAACTCAGGGCAATTGCTACCCTGAACATTGTAGAAATGAAGTTTTGTTTCATTATTGTGGTTTATGTGTAGGTTTTTCATTGTAAACTTAGGAATAATCTTTTTTAGATAAAGCCACTTTGTTGTTTCGACCTGTTTTTTTATTAAATTTTTTCAGTCTCGTAGGTTTTTGGGGCTATTATGTTCATCATGTTACAATTACAATATTGMAGCGCCTATCTTTTTTTTATACTTTGGGCCTTTTAACCGAACCTAACCTATTGTGCGAATTAGCCTCTTTTTACTTGCTTTCTTTTTCTGTTTATCTGTTTCAGCTCAAAAAAAAAATGATGCTTATCAGTTACATATCAATAAAGCTTCGTCGACCATTAAGATAGATGGGGAATTAGATGAGCAAGCCTGGCAAGATGCCGACGTAGCATCAGATTTCTACATGATCCTGCCAATGGATACCAGTTATGCCAAAGTGCGTACTGATGTGCGGATGACCTACGATCAGCAGAATCTTTACCTTTCAGTAGTAAACTATAACGGGGCACCCGGCCCTTATATGGTAGAATCTCTGCGCCGTGATTTTTCCTTTTTAAAAAACGACAACTTTATTATGTTCATGGATCCATTTGATGATCAAACCAATGGTTTCGCATTTGGTGCCAATGCTGCGGGCGCACAATGGGATGGCCTAATGTATGATGGCGGTAAGGTAGATCTGAGCTGGGACAATAAATGGCAATCTGTAGTAAAGAACTATCCCGATAAGTGGGTTTTTGAAGCTGTAATCCCATTTAAAAGTATCAGATATAAGAAAGGTATTACAAAATGGGGGATAAACTTCGGCAGAAATGATCTGAAAACTACGGAAAAAAGTAGTTGGGCACCTGTACCAAGACAGTTTCCATCAGCTTCCTTAGCTTATACCGGTACGCTGGTATGGGATATGCCACCGCCAGACCCAGGTACTACTGTTTCTCTAATCCCGTATGCACTTGGTGGCGTTATTAAAGATTATGAAACGGATAAGCCATCAACATATCGTAAGGATATAGGACTAGATGCTAAGGTGGCTATTACCTCTTCCCTAAACCTTGATCTTACCGTAAATCCTGATTTTTCGCAGGTAGATGTAGATAAACAAGTCACTAATTTAGATAGGTTTGAGTTATTTTACCCTGAAAGAAGGCAGTTCTTTCTGGAAAATGGAGACCAGTTTACCAATTTCGGGTATGCAGGTATTCGACCTTTCTTTTCCCGCAGGATAGGCCTGGGGGTACCCATTAAATTTGGTGCACGCTTAAGCGGTAAATTAAACAAGGATTGGAGGCTGGGCATTATGAATATGCAAACAGAGAAACAGAACTCTACTGCTTTGCCCGCTCAGAATTTCACGGTTGCAGCCCTGCAGCGTCGTGTATTTGCCCGCTCTAATGTTGGCTTTTTATTGATCAATAAAGAATCTTTAAATTATAATCCAAGTGATCTGGCACCGGGCACAGCTACTTATTCCCGTTACAACAGGAACTTTGGGATGGAATATAATCTGGCTTCGGCCAATAACTTCTGGACTGGGAAGGCAATGGTACTTAAATCTTTTAGTCCGGGGAAAAGTGGACACGACTGGACGCATGCCGCTAACCTGCAATACACAAGTGGTAAATGGAACATTAGCTGGCAACATGAATATGTAGGCCGCAATTATACTGCTGAGGTAGGTTACGTGCCCCGCCAGGGATATGTTAAAATGATGCCACAGATTACCCGTCTTTTCTTTCCAAAGAAAGGACCATTACTGAGTCATGGGCCACAAATTACATCTACCAATTTCTTTGATGAAAATATGCACCGTACGGATAACGAGCTGTTGGCATCTTATGGAATGGTGTTTAGAAGCAGGAACACACTTACCGTATGGGGGTCTGGTACTTACATTAAGCTTCTGCAACCCTTTGATCCGGTAAGTACTAAAATAGATACGCTTGTAGCTGGAAGTGAGCACAATTGGACAACCGTTGGGGCCGATTATGTGTCTAAACCTCAGAGCTTGTTTACATATGCATTGAATGCTCGCTATGGAGGCTATTATGCCGATGGTAAACGATTAACATTAGGTGGGGAATTTGGTTATCGTTTTCAACCATATGTAAGTATTGCACTAAGTGCAAACTACAATAAGCTGAACCTGCCCAAACCATGGGGATACAACGATTTCTGGCTTGTAGGCCCAAGGCTGGATGTTACCATGACAAATACATTGTTTCTTACCGGCTTTGTGCAATACAACGAGCAAATGAAAAATATGAATGTAAATACGAGGTTCCAATGGAGATATCGCCCTGCTTCAGATCTGTTTATTGTATATACTGATAACTATTTGCCCGAACCTTTTGCTGTTAAAAACAGGGCTTTGGTAATAAAATTGGTGTATTGGTTAAATATTTAAAAAAATTCATCAAATCTTCATAATTGCTCCCTATGTTTGTATCGAGAGCGTTAATTTAAATAGCCTGCGACATTCATTTGTCGCGGGTTATTTTATGCTTTTTTTCAAAAAAACTACAAATGCTTCGTAGCATTTTCATAAATTTAGACGTATTGATATTTCTGGCTAGTGCCAGGATGTTGCTTAGGAGGTTGCTAAGGCGTTTTTTGGGGTTGTTTCGGATGGGAGCCGAATAAACCGCTTAAAAAGCTCAAGGCAACCACCTGGCAATATTTCACAAAGAAGAGGGGGATGCTGACAAAACAAGTTGTTACTTTATTTGTTAGTGAATAATAAGTCTCATCGAGATGTTTAATATAGATCATCCCCTTAAACTCCCTTTTCTGAGGGAGGTGGCCATTGTCATGATGACTTGTATATTGTTTTGCCTATCCTGTACCGTTAAGCGTACTGCTACACCAACACCACTGGTGCGGCTAAATAAAATAGAGCCTCCAATTTTAAAGAAACATGCTGAAAAAATGGATGTCGCAGCCGAATTCAAAAAAGTTTTTGAAGCCAGCCACCTTACTTTTACTTATCCAGAGCAAATTGACTCTTTTTATAAGAGAAATGAATTTCAACCTGTACTCGTGTCCCGCTTTATGCCGGATAATCAGCTACGAACTTTAGAGGATTATTTAGGGAACGCGAATGTTCATGGGATAGATCCGGAAGTTTTTTCGGTAAGCCGTATAAAAAAGTTATTGGATAATTATAATGATAAAGATTCCCGGAGAAAAGAATGGGAAGTTTATCAGGATGCTATGGAGCTTGAATTGGTCATTGCCGATGCAATGATCAAATATAGTAATGCTTTGCAATTTGGGATTACCGATCCGGCAAGGGTTTATATTAATTATAGCAGTCCAACATTGCGACCCGATAGCATGAGTATTATACAGGTTTTTGAAGTAAGAAATATCAAAACTTACCTTGATAGCATACAACCAAAAGACAAACAATACCTGGCTTTGCAAAAAGCACTAAAATCGGAAAAGGAAAGTGACAGTATTTATCGCACTCTAATGGTAAACCTGGAAAGATTGAGGTGGAAAAACAAGCCTACCGCTGATAAATATGTGCTGGTAAATATTCCAGAGTTTATGTTGAGTGTGATAGATAGCGGAAAAGTGGTGCTTCGCATGAAGGTTTGTGTTGGTGAAAAGGAAGTGAATAAGGAAACTCCTCAACTGAGCAGCATGATCTATAGTGTACAGGTAAATCCGGTTTGGAATATCCCGCAAAGCATTGCAAGTAATGAGATCATCACGTACGCAAAAAGAAACAGGTATTATTTTGCTAACAACGATATCAATGTATACCGGAATGGTAAGCTTGTGGGCGATCCGGAAGCTATCGACTGGCAATCTGAAGAAACAGGTTCTTATTCATTTAAACAACAGCCGGGCGAGCAAAATCCCCTTGGCAGGATCAAATTTCTTTTTAATAATGAGAGTAGCGTTTACCTCCATGATACACCTACACAATCGCCATTTAAGCAAAGTATAAGGGCAGTGAGCCATGGTTGTGTGCGGGTCGAACAACCTTTAAACCTTGCTTATGCACTGTTTGGTAAAGGACCAAAGTTTGATCAGATAAAAAAAGCGATGGCTAATGGTTATCCAAGAGCAAAATATATCGGACTACCTCTTCAGGTTCCTGTTTGTATTACCTATTATACTGCCTGGGCGGATAAAAAGGGTGTTGTTCATTTCTATAAGGACATCTATGGTTTGGATGATGTTTTATATAAACAGGTATCTTTTCCTTTTTCTCAACTCTATTAGGTGGCGTTTAGTCTTATTTTTGCCATAAATTCAATTACCCTTATTTTTTTTGATTTGCTAGGGGCATCTTTGCCACCAATTATAATACGCAAATCATTTTTTTAGGTAAGATTCAGAAAATCTTATTGGTAGAAATAAAAAAGAAACATTAATAATGACTAACAGGTTAGGTAAAATTCTCTTTTCAACCCGTACCACGGGTGTGATGTTGTTGCTTTATGCTTTTTCTATGGCCATGGCCACTTTTGTGGAAAATGACTATGGAACATCTGTTGCCAAGGCGCTAATTTATGACTGCTGGTGGTTTGAATTGATTATGCTAATCCTGGTATTGAACTTTATTGGGAATATTGGCAGATACCAACTTTTGCAACGTAAGAAATGGCCTCTATTGGTATTCCACCTCGCATTTGTGCTTATTTTTATTGGTGGTTATATCACAAGATATATAAGTTTTGAAGGATCAATGCATATCCGCGAAGGCGAAACAAGTAAAGACATTATTTCGGATAAGACCTTTATTAAGGTACAGATAGGTAAGGGTGATGCGGCATTGGCATATGATGATGTGCCTGCTAATTTAACTTCTAGCCGCATTCCTATGTATTTAAAGCCTTTTAAAAAGACATTTACTTCTGAGTACGATTACAATGGAGAGCGTGTTAAGCTAAAGGTTGTTGATTTTTATGCAAGGGCACAGGATTCATTGGTGCGCGGTGATACTGGTAAACCAACCTTACATCTTGTTGTACTTGAAAATGGTAAACGTGTAAATAAATATATTCCTACGGGTGGTGTGCAGCTGATGCAGAACATGCTGGTTTCTTTTAACAAAGAAACACCGGGTGCCATCAATATAAGTGATGCAAGCGGTGCACTTCAGATTTCTTCTCCTTACGAGGGTAATTATATGATTATGGCTACCCAGGAAAGAAAACCTGTTGTTGGAAATAATGTTCCTCAGCCCTTCAATTTAAGAAGCTTATACACTTATGGTGGATTTGCCTTTGTTGTTCCTGAGCCTGCAATACCAGGCCACATCATTTATTTTGAGGGTGATAAAAGGACTCATGAGCATGATCTGGATTTAGTGAAAGTACAAATTACTACACCAACCGCTGTGGATACGGTGTCGTTTTACGGTGGAAAAGGGATGACAAATTTTCAACATCAAAGTGAAGTTGGCGGTTTGAGGATTTCCTTGGCTTATGGATCTAAGATCTATCAAACGCCGTTTTCGCTTAAATTGGTAGATTTTAAGATGGAAAAATATCCGGGTAGTAATAGTCCGGCTTCTTATTCTTCTGATGTCATGATTTTGGATGAGGCTGGAGAAACACCATATAAAATATTTATGAACCATGTATTGGATCATTCTGGTTATCGCTTTTTTCAGGCAAGTTTTGATGAGGACGAAAAGGGGACGATTCTATCTGTAAATCATGATCAGTTGGGTACCAACGTTACTTATATTGGTTATATTTTACTTTTCTTAGGCATGTTTGTTACGCTATTCTGGAAAGGGACTCATTTTTCGAAATTGAATGAGCAATTGAAAACAATCTCTAAATCGAAAACATTGTTGTTGCTGCTTTTCTTTTTGCCTGTCGGTGCGGCTTTTAGTCAGAAGATAGATATGCATGGTACTGATGGCGCAACTACTCATGTTCATGAAAATGGTGAGGTTCACGATAATGAGCACAACGTTGTGCCTGGGAATGGTACTGCCCCAGAACATAAACATGAGCATAATGATACGCAACTGTTTTTGCCTACTAAAACCTTAGACCCGGTACAATTTGCTTCATCTATTAAAATAGATGAGACTCATGCCGATAAGTTTGGCCATTTATTGGTGCAAAATATTGATGGCCGGATTGAACCTGTTAATACGATGGCACTGGAAATCCTTAGGAAATTACATCGCAAGGATCGTTTTTATACATTAAATGCAAACCAGTTTTTCTTATCTATTTCGACAATGCCTTTCAACTGGATCAACGTTCCGTTGATTAAAGTAAATACTAAGGGTGGGCCTGAATTGCTTAAAACTGTGAGCGCTACTCCCGAAGGTTATACTTCGATGGTAAATTTGATAAAGATTAATTCGGACGGGACTGCTGAATTCAGATTAAAAGACGATTATGCAAAGGCATTTGCTAAGAAACCTGCTGAACAAAATAGCTACGATAAAGATGTAATTGATCTGAATGATAAGTTACAGGCTATGGAGCAATTGGTTTATGGGCAGTATTTACGTGTTTCTCCAATTATTGGTGATGCGAATAATACCTGGATTGCTATGACTATAAGTGATTTAGATAGTATTTCCGTTAAACCAAGTGCTATTAGCCGTTATGTTAAAGCTGTTAACGACGCTCAGGTATCAGGTAACTGGTCTTCGGCCGATGCAGCACTGAAAGATATTGGCGAAGCGCAACAGAAATATGGTAAGAATGTAGTGCCTTCACAGTCGAAAGTAGAATGGGAGATCAGTTATAACTCATGGAATATATTCCTGAATCTGATGATTACTTATGCCATTCTAGGGGTAGTGATACTTTCACTTGCCTTCATGAAGCTATTTAAGAATTCTAAATCACTTGATACACTGGTTAAGGTAGTTTTGATACTTATCGGCATTGCAGCAACTTTACAGGCGGTTGGTTTAGGAGCTCGTTGGTATATTTCGGGGCATGAGCCTTGGAGTAATGGTTATGAAGCGGTATTGTTTATTAGCTGGATAGGTGTTTTATCCGGTTTACTAATGTATAGAAACAGTAATGCGTTTATACCTGCTGCGGGTTGTTTAATTGCTGTGATTTTGATGGGCTTTGCACACGGTGGTTCTCAGATGAATCCTCAGATTACTCCGCTGGTTCCTGTATTGAAATCATATTGGTTGATGATTCACGTAGCAATTATTACTTCTAGTTATGGTTTCTTTGGCTTAAGTGCATTGATGGGTACAGTTGTATTGATACTTTATGTAATTGATAACAATAAAATCAGTGCAAAGGTTAAAGCTTCGATAACTGAGCTAACGATTGTGAATGAAATGTCGTTAACGGTAGGTTTATTTTTACTTACTGTTGGTACGTTTTTAGGTGGTGTATGGGCTAATGAGAGTTGGGGCCGTTATTGGAGCTGGGACCCGAAAGAAACCTGGGCGTTTATTTCGGTTATTGTTTATGCGTTTGTACTGCACGTTCGTTTAATTCCGGGCTTAAGAAGTAAGTACTTGTTTAATTTGCTGTCGCTGTTAAGTTTCTCMAGTATAATCATGACTTATTTCGGGGTTAATTACTACCTGACTGGTTTGCATTCGTATGCGCAAGGTGATCCTGTGCCAATTCCGTCGTGGGTGTATATTACGCTGGCGGTAGTTTTTGCTTTGGCTTTTGTTTCTTACAGAAGATATAAGGCAAGGAGTAAGAAGTAATCTCTTATCTTTATTATAGATATGAGTGAAATTTCTGTTTATTCAGTAGCGATATATCCTGTTCTCTCAGTAATGGAAAAGGTGAAGGCTATGAAAGATGAGCTGGCATCCGTAGCTGGTTGGTATGGCAGTAGAAATTCAAAGGCTCACATAACAATATGTGAGTTTAATGTAATTGGTGAAAGAGAATTGTTAGCTATTAAAAGTCAATTGCTTAAGCTTTGTACTTCTGAACCGCCTTTGGATTTAACATTTGATCGTATTGATGTATATGAAAATGGAGTAATATGCATATTGCCAGATAAGGAGTCAGAGATTATACTTAAACAATGTATGAAGAGGATTCAACAAGGTATGAAAGTTAAGTTGACTCATAGAAGTTATAACCCTCATATATCAATAGGTAGGAGATTAAACCACGAACAATTATCCTTGGCAAGAGATCTGTTTATGGATACAAAAGTAAATCTAAACTTTATTTGCGATAGAATAGTTCTTCGTGTTCGTGTGAACGAAGGCCAATTTGTAGTAATTGGAGAGTTTGTTTTTCAAAGCAACTCTCAATCGAGAGATGAGCAACTATCAATGTTTTAGGTAGACTGAGATAGGGCATATATAGATATAAAACAGTCTTGTTTTTTTCTTATTTTTGTAATGAGGATATCAATTTTTAGTGATTTCATCGTAGTCTTAAGATATGGAGCACAGTAGAAAAATAGCCATGGTAGTTAATCAGGTCAAAATGGAAGACGAAGACAGTCTCGATGTTTTATTTTGGCTTAGCAGAACAGTTTCCGAGAGATTATCTGAAGTTAGTCGCTTGAGAAAAAACTATTTTACTTGGGCAGATGGTAAATTTCCCGAAAAAATTGAAAAAGTAGTTCAACAAAGGAAATTATGATCTTCGAACAAGATTTTATTGATTTTATAGAATTGCTCAATCTTCATAAGGTTGATTATATGATAGTGGGTGCCCATGCACTTGCGTACCATGGTCGCCCCAGACATACCGGAGATTTAGATATTTGGATTAAACCAAGCGCCAAAAATGCATCAAGAATGATTAAGGTATTGAATGATTTTGGTTTTGGATCATTAGGTTTAACTGAACAAGATTTTTTAAAGGAAAATTATGTTACTCAATTGGGATATCCACCCTTACGGATTGATATCCTAAATGCAATATCCGGTGTTGAATTTGATGAAGCTTATATAAATAGAGTGGATGGCGAGGTTGATAATCTTAAAGTTAACTTTATTAACGTAACCGAGTTCATAAAAAATAAAGAAGCCTCGGGAAGAAAAAAAGATCTTGGAGATATCGCTTCTATAAAAAAGATAAAATCTTAGCTTTAACTAACTGGTTAATTTAGTAACATTCTCGTATATTAAGAGTCTGATTATTAATTTGTTCAATATGAAATTCTTATTCGTCTTCTTAGTCGTTTTCAATCTGTTTTGTGGTGCTTTATTAGCCCAGCAAAGCCAGGAAAAATATACCAACGAATTAAAGTATCTCCTTTATTTACCGGAAAATTATAATAAAGATGATCAACAAAAATTCCCTGTTGTATTATTTTTACATGGCAGTGGTGAACGTGGAGATGATGTAAGCAAGGTTGCAGTAAATGGTTTACCAAAATTGATCGCCGATGGGAAAAAGTTTCCATTCATTGTAGTGTCGCCCCAGGTGCCAGAAGGAGAACGCTGGGAAAGCACAGATTTAATGCGTTTAATGAAGGATATTAAGAAAAAGTATAGAATTGATGAAGATCGATTGTACTTAACGGGTTTAAGTATGGGTGGTTATGGCAGTTGGGATATGGCAATGAAATATCCTCAGATGTTTGCCGCAGTTGTGCCGATCTGTGGAGGGGGGGATGTTTCCAAAGTCTGGGCAATAAGGCATACACCTGTTTGGGTTTTTCATGGAGGAAAGGATAATGTTGTTCCGCTTAAAGCAAGTCAGGATATGGTTAATGCACTAAAACCTATAAATCCGGATGTTAAATTCACTATTTTTCCGGAAGACGGCCACGACAGCTGGACTTCAGCATACAATACCGATAGTTTATATACCTGGTTGCTGGGCATCAAAAAGTTTAAGTACGCTAAAGTTCCGGTAGATCAGGAACTGCTGGATACTTATCAGGGCTCCTATTATAATGATCTTGCCAACGATACCTTGAAGATAACCGTAACAACGGGCATAGTTACAATGATTCGGAAAAAGGGAGTTACTGAACTAAAACCCTATGCAAATGAAAAGTTCTTTGTAAATGAGAACGATCCGGTTGATGCTGTATTCTCAGGCAAAAAACGAAAAATGCAACTCCTTATAAATGCCGACAGACAGTATGTTTACAAAAGGATTGGTGATTAAAAAGTACAGCTAATCTCAGGGATCATTACCTGTTTTATGTTAAAATCCCTTAAGATGATGTAAGAATTGCTGAATTTTTATGTGCTTTATTTAAGTATCATTGAAAACACTTTTTAACCAAACCTGTATATCACAAAATGAAACCACACAAAAAACAAATTTATGCACTTTTTATTTTCCTGCTGTTTCAGCTTAGTCTGACTGCTCAGGTAAAGAAAGTAGCGCAACCCACACAGGACTTAAAACTATGGGATAATAAGCCTGCCAAAGAATGGATGACAGAAGCTTTCCCTATGGGAAATGGAAGAATTGGCGGGATGGTATTTGGCGGAATCTCACAAGAACACATTCAATTTAATGAAATTAGTTTGTGGACCGGGGACGAAACAAATACAGGTGCTTATCAAGCATTTGGTGATGTGTACATCAATTTTAAAGACAAAGATGCTAAGGCCGCTGTTCCTGCTGATTATCGCAGAGAAACTGATATTAGCAAAGCTGTTCAGAAAATTTCTTTCACAGACAATGGCGTTGCCTATAAACGTGAGTACTTTTGCAGTTTCCCTGATAAGGTAATGGTGTTGCGTTTTACTGCCAATAAAAAGGCAGGATCCTCGGCTACTATACAACTTAGGGATGCTCATGATGCAAAAGTTACCGCTGATGGAACAAGGTTAACCATTGCTGGGAAACTTGAAAATGGAATGGCATACAGCGCTACTTTATTGGTAAAAACAGAAGGTGGATCTGCAGTTATAGAATCGGATGGTAAAGGTGGATCTCAATTAAATATTAATAAGGCAGATGCATTTACTATTTTACTTTCAGCAGCAACTGATTATAGCAATAAGCGTGATCAACAATGGAAAGGTGAGGATCCTGATGCTAAAGTTAAACAGATTTTGGCGGCGGCATCAACTAAAAACTATCAGCTGTTGCTAAACAATCACATTAAAGATTATCAGAATTTATTCGGAAGAGTGTCGTTAAACCTGGGTGCTACCCCGGCAGCAACGCTGTCGCTTCCAACTTATAAAAGGATAATTAATTATAAGAAAGCAACAGATCCTCAATTGGAGGCACTTATTTTTCAGTATGGAAGATATTTGTTAATCAACTCATCGAGAAAAGGGGGCTTGCCTGCCAATTTGCAAGGCTTATGGAACGAAAGTAACAACCCGCCATGGCGGTCTGATTACCACTCGAACATTAATATACAAATGAATTATTGGCTTGCAGAGCCTACCAATCTTTCTGAATCTCATTTTCCATATCTGGATTACATAAACAGTATGCGCGAAGTGAAAAAGGAAAATACCAAAAAGGAGTATCCTGGGGTACGTGGGTGGACTGTGAAAACGGAAAACAACATTTTTGGTGGCGAAAGCTTTTTATGGAACACACCAGGTAGTGCATGGTATGTACAGTCTATCTGGGAACATTACGCATTTACAAGAGACAAAGCTTACCTTAAAAACTTTGGTTACCCGATACTAAAAGAGATCACGGAGTTTTGGGATGATTATTTGAAACGTAGAGATGATGGCACTTTGGTAGCACCAAAGGGCTGGTCGCCAGAACATGGACCTACTGAAGACGGTGTTTCGTACGATCAGCAAATCGTGTATGATCTGTTTACCAATTATATTGAAGCTGCTGATGCATTAGGCGTTGACAAAGCTTATAGAGATAAAGTAATGGATATGCGTGAGCACCTGTTAAAACCCAAAATTGGTAAATGGGGACAGTTACAGGAGTGGGAAACAGATCGTGATGATCCAAAGGATAACCACCGACATGCATCTCATCTTTTTGGTCTACATCCGGGCAGACAGTTCAGTACGACTGAAACACCAGAGCTAACAAAAGCTGCAAAAGTAAGTTTACTTGCACGTGGCGATGCCTCAACTGGTTGGTCTATGGCCTGGAAAATGAACTTTTGGGCAAGGTTACATGATGGTGATCATGCTTATCTGATTCTTAAGAACTTTATTACACTTGTAGGTGGTTCTGGTGTTGATTATAATGAAGGTGGTGGAATTTATGCGAATTTGTTTTGCGCACATCCTCCTTTCCAGATAGACGGTAACTTTGGTTATACTGCTGGTGTTGCGGAGATGTTGCTTCAAAGTCAAACTTCAGAAATTGAATTGCTTCCTGCTTTACCCAAAGAATGGACTAGTGGAAGTGTAAAAGGTCTGCGTGCAAGAGGTAATTTTGAAATTACTGATCTGCAATGGAAAGATGGAAAGATCGTTAAGCTCTCTGTGAAATCGTTATCTGGCGGAGATTGCAATCTTCGTGTTCCAAATGCTTTAAAGGCAGTTTTTGCTGTGAAAAACAGCAAAGACGAAAATGGCTATAAATATGGTTTTAAAACTGTAGCCGGTAAGGTTTATGGTTTTGTAGACCAGTAATTAATTAAGGACAGGATAGTGCATGACACTTATGTCAAATTAATTACGGATAATAGTGAGTTGCTTAGGATTTCCGGGCAACTCATTATTAATCAAATATGAGACCATGTATTAAGACGTTGCTGCAGAAATGTGCAGTATTTGGGCTTTTGTTTGCCGTTAACCTTACGGCCCTTGCCCAGAAATTAAGTGTAAATGACCTTAAGGTTGAGCACCTTAAAAATCCACTGGCTATTGAAACGCCAAAACCCAGGTTTAGCTGGAAAATCATTTCAACAGTAAAAAATACCTTACAATCTTCTTATGAAATTAGAGTAGGCACTAGTAAGGCCTCAGTGAATGCAGGTAAGGATCTTGTCTGGAAAGGATCTACCACAGGAGATCAATCTGTATTGATCGAATATGCAGGATCAGAATTACAATCAAAAAAGAGATATTATTGGCAGGTTAGGGTAAAAGACAATCACGGCAATACATCTGCCTGGTCTGAACCTGGTCTCTTTCAAATGGGAATTGCTCCGACAGACTGGACCGCAAAATGGATCACCGTAGCGGGAAAAGATAGTTCTGCAAGAAGCCCGCTTTTTAGAAAGGAATTCTCCTTACAAAAGAAAGTCAAATCGGCTATAGCCTACATTACTGCAAAAGGATTGTACGAAGCCAACATCAATGGTCAGCGCGTAAGCGATACCTATTTTGCACCGGGATGGACCAGTTATAAAGATCACCTGCAATACCAGGTATACGACATAACTGCTGCTTTGAAAAGTGGAGCTAATGTATTGGGTGTAAGTCTAGGAAATGGATGGTACAAAGGGCGAATCGGTTTTGGAAATCAGCACAACTTTTATGGTGATACACGCGGATTGCTGATGCAGGTAGAGGTGGAATACACTGATGGTACCAAGGAATCGATAAATACAGATGAGAGCTGGAAATATACCTATGGACCAATTATGGCTTCGGACATTTATGATGGTGAGATCTATGATGCCAGGATGGAAATAGCCGGCTGGAACAATACAGGCTTTAAAGAAGATGCTGCATGGACTGCAGTTGGTACAATGGAAAAAGGTACTGAAAAGCTGGTGGCTATGAGTGGTCCGCCGGTAAGGAAACATGAGCAATTTAAAGCACTTAAAGTTTTCAAAACGCCAGCAGGAGAGACAGTAGTGGATTTCGGGCAAAATCTGGTGGGTTGGGTTATGCTTAAAGCTAAAGGTACTGCAGGAACGAAGATCACTTTGAGCCATGCAGAGGTACTTACAAAAGAGGGTAACTTTTATACGGTAAATCTGAGATCTGCAAAGGCACAGGACACTTATATATTAAAGGAAAATACAGAGCAGGTTTTTGAACCTCATTTTACTTTTCAGGGATTCAGATATGTGAAGGTAGAAGGCTATCCAGGAGAATTGAAAACTGAGGACCTAACCGCAGTTGCTGTGTATTCGGATATGGAAACAACAGGCAAGTTTTCGACGTCTAATGCCATGCTGAATCAATTACAGCACAACATCCAATGGGGGCAAAAAGGAAACTTTGTAGATGTACCGACTGATTGCCCGCAGCGCGATGAGCGTTTGGGCTGGACAGGAGACGCACAGGCTTTTGCCAATACAGCAGCTTATAATATGGATGTTGCCGGATTTTTTACCAAATGGTTAAAAGATGTAAAAACAGATCAACAACCTAATGGCCTGATCCCGCATGTGATCCCAAATGTATTAGGACCAAATGATGGTGCATCTGCAGGATGGGCGGATGTATCTACAATTATTCCATGGGATATGTATGTTGCTTACGGTGATCGCAGGATATTGGAAACACAATATGAAAGTATGCAGAAATGGGTGGGTTATATTTCATCCGTTGCAAAGAACAATCTTTGGAATTCAGGTTTCCACTTTGGCGACTGGCTGTTCTATCGTCCGAATGATGATAATGATGGCAGGGCTGCAGTAACCGATAAATATTTGATTGCGCAGACCTTTTATGCGCATTCTACACAGTTGCTGATCAATGCGGCAAAAGTATTAGGTAAACAGGATGATGTAGCTAAATACACCGCACTTCTTGCTGAGATCAAAGCAGCATTTGTGAAGGAGTACATGACGCCAACTGGCCGATTGGTATCTGGAACGCAGACCGCTTATGTTTTAGCTCTTCATTTTGACATGCTGCCCGAAGAACTGAGAGCGCCATGCGCTGAACGCCTGGTTGCTAATGTCCGCGACTATGGAAATCACCTGACAACCGGCTTTTTGGGTACACCTTATTTATGCCATGTACTGACCAGATTTGGACACAACAATGTTGCTTACGATCTTTTAATGCAGGAAAGCTATCCTTCGTGGCTTTATCCTGTAAAAATGGGCGCTACTACGATATGGGAAAGATGGGACGGTATTAAACCTGATGGATCTTTTCAAACTCCTGATATGAACTCTTATAATCACTATGCTTATGGTGCTATAGGTGACTGGATGTATAGAACAATTGCAGGAATAAATTCGGTAGCTGATCAGCCAGGGTATAAGTCTATTGTTATTGCGCCGAAACCAGGTGGAAAAATAACTAACGCATCGGCAGAATTAGAAACTGTATATGGCACGGTAAAATCAGCATGGACATTGGAAAATGGATTGTTAAAGCTTGATGTTACGGTACCAGCAAATACCAAAGCTAAGATCGTATTGCCAGATACAACTAAAGAAATTGGATCTGGTAGTTATCACTTTGAAAGTAAAATTTAATAAAAGAAAAAAGGCCGGTATCATGATTAATGATACCGGCCTTTTTTCTTTTATTACCTTGCTAAAGGTATTTGATATTATTTTATGTCAAACCACAGTCTTGTAGTTAATATATCCGCACCTTGTCTTGCTACTGCGGCTTTATAATTTGTCCCGTTAAGCGATTGTTCACGTCCTGGATATATAAATCTTACAGGTAGTTTTCCGCCTAATGTACCTGCAACGGCAGGAGTAAGTTCCGGATAATCCAATCTTCTCCACTCAGCAAAGGCTTCTAGTCCCTGTCCAAATAAAGCAATCCATTTTTGGTCACCAATAGATTTTTTGTAATTACCAGCGTTATACTTTACGGCAGGAAGGTTTGTATATGTAGTGATTTCACCTTCTGTAACCCCATATTGCCTTAATGATTCTTCAACGGCTTGTTTATACAAAGCTGCCGGATCCTCACTGCTAAAACCACGCGCTGCTATCTCTGCACGATCAAATAATACCTCAGCATAGCTGATGATAACCGCAGGTGCAGAAGGAGCAAGGAAGTAAGTGCCGGGTTTAGAAGTTTTATTTAAACCAAGGCTGTTGGCATCACTGGTTAGCAAACCATTTGGAACGCCCACATAAGTTTCAGGCGTCGCATCTTTAGTAGGGCTGGCAAATATTGGCAAACGCGGATCACCTAAGCTCCTCAATTTATCTACAATTGTTTTGCTTATCCTATGGTCGTTACGTGTGTCAAATGTATTACTTATCGGGTTTTGATTAGGAGAAGCAACATATACCAATTGTGCTATTTCAGCATTGCTACTAATGTAGGCGCCACCTTCTGCTGCAATTTCTGCCAACACGGATTTGGTTTTCTCTGGTTCACGGTCGGCTATTCGGAGTGCTATGCGCAGCCTTAATGCATTTGCGAATTTTTTCCAGCGATCTATCTTACCAGCATAAATGATGTCACCTGCAATTGCCTTACCATTCAGATCGAGATCAGCTTGTGCAGATTTCAAATCATTAAGTAATCCGAAATAAACATCTTTTTGGGTATCATATACTGGAGTTACGAATTTTTTGATCTGGATAGATTGAGAATAGGGTATATCTCCGTAAGCATCTGTTAACAATAGAAATGTCCATGATCTTAATACTTTAGCTACGCCTCTGTAATTGGTGTTTTGTTGTGCATCGGCTAGCTCAATCAGTTTGTTAAGATTGGTAATACCTTTTGTATATCCGGTGTTCCATAAATCCTGAAGATCGGTATTAGAAAAAATATAACGATCGGCATCAGTATACTGTATTTTTGACCAGTGCTGAACAAATAGCAGACTTGAGTTAATATTGTTAGTTCCCCAGTATGCATCAGCAGTGTTCTTTATAGCACCTGTTAGCAAATAATCAGGAAGGGGGTTTTCTGCAGCGTTGGGATTTTTGTTGATATCTGCCAGCTCGTCTTTGCACGAAGTGAAAGCCGTTGCTATAATTGCAGAAAAAAGGATTGGAATATATTTGAATTTCATGATGTCTAGAATTTAAAATTAAGGTTAAAACCAAATGATCTTGTTGTTGGAAGAGTTAGGTCCTCCAGACCCTGAGCGTTTCCTGTGTTGAATGCAGTTTCAGGGTCAATATTTGGTACATCTTTATGGATGATCCAAAGATTACGTCCCACTATTGAGAAAGTAGCGTCCTGTAACCCGATCTTTTTAACCCATTGCGAAGGAATGTTGTAGCTCAATCTAGCTTCTCTTAATTTGATATAAGAAGCGCTGTAAACAAATTGCTCATCTGCATTGGTTGTAGCTTTGTAATACTCTTCTGCAGGAATGATTTTATTGTTCTTAGTGCCATCAGCCAGAACGCCGTCAAAGATCATCCCGTCATTAAATGTTGTTCCTCCTGAGGTATAGGTAAGTCCGCCATTTTCAGCATTTCTTCCTCTCATTGTACTTGCCAGTACACCCGTATAAGTTCCTGTAGCGTTACTACCAGAGAATACCTTACCACCAATTCTGGCGTCTACGAGGAAATTCAAATTGAAATTCTTGTAAGTAAAGTTATTCGTAATTCCGCCTATCCAGTTTGGTGTAAACTTACCAAGAATTTGTTTTTCAGGATTGATAACCGGAGTACCATCAGAGCTTACCAGAATTTGTCCGGCAGCATCACGCTGGTAGGCAGTTCCGAAGAAAGTACCGTAAGGCTGGCCTACAGCTGCCAATACATCAAGCGTTCCACTGGTACCAATTGTATAGCTGCTAATGCGTCCTTCTTTATCCAATTCTGTAACCTTACTGCGATTACGTGAATAGTTTAAATTGATGTCCCAGCTAAAGTCTTTAAGTTTAACAGGGGTTAAACCTAGTTGAACTTCTATTCCTTTGTTATTGATACTTCCGCCATTAATAAGTTTTTGTGTATATCCTGTTCCTGAACTTACATCAACTTTTAAAATCTGATTAATACTGTTTGTATTGTACACACTTAGATCCAGCTTGATGCGGTTATCAAACAACCCAATTTCGGCACCCGCCTCAGTCGATTTGGTGATTTCTGGCAGAAGGTTTGGATTAAGGTCGATCGTATTAACTGATTGTTGTGGATTTCCATCAAATGGAGCAGTGAAGCTATAGGTATTGATCAGTTGATAAGGGTCTGTTGCCTTTCCTACTTTAGACCAGCCTCCTCTTAGTTTAGCGAAACTAAGCACCTCGCTTTTAATATCAAAAGCTTCTGTAAGAATTAAACTTCCATTAACAGAAGGGTAGAAATAAGATAAGTTCGGTTTTGGTAAACTGGAATCCCAGTCGTTACGTGCTGTTAAATTCAGATATGCATAATCTCTAAAGCCCAACTGAGCGGATCCAAATAAACTATAGGTTCTAAGTTTGGTGTAAACGTTTGAAGATACCAATGGATCTCTGGAGTTGCTCAAGGTATATAAGCCGTTTACTGCCAACTTGGTCGCTTTCTGATCGTTTTGTTCGAAAGTTGAAGTTCTAATGTTTCCGCCACCCAAAATATCTATTGAGAAATCTGAATTCAGTTTCTTATTGAACTCTAAACGACCTTCGGTATTATTTTCATTAACCGTATATGCATCTTCCTCATATGAACCGAATGGGGTACCATTTGTTCCATAAGCGATTTTGATCTTTCTACGGTCTGTATAGTAATCATTTCCTGTCCTGAAGTTGGCTGAAAGTGCGCTTGTAATTTTATAATTTAATTCTGCATTACCAATAATGCGATCACGTTTCTGACCAACTGTATTTTCATAGGCTATGAAATAAGGGTTACTATAGTAACTATTGTTCCAGTTAAAGTCGTTTCCGTTTTCGTCTTTATAGTTTTTAAGCTGACTAACATCTACCTGTCTTCCAAACCATGTAAATTGAAGCATCGGGCCAGTTGCACGTTTTCCGCCTGAGGCAGGAAGGTTATCGGCATTGCTTTTTATATAATTTGCAGAAGCGTTTAAAGTTAATTTAGGAGTGATTCTGTACGTGGTATTCAATAATAATGAATTCTTGTCCTGAGAAGAATTTGGCAGTATACCACCTTGCGTAAGGTTGTTGTAAGAGAAACGGACATCTTGTTTTTCTCCAGAGCCTGCAATGGCAATACCATTATTAAGCGCAAAACCTGTTTCAAAGAAATCCTTAACATTATCTGGATGAGCAATAAATGGAACAGCAACACCTTTAGAGTTAAACTGAGGAATTAAACGGCCATCCAATGCTGGTCCCCAGCTTTCATCTACACCGTCGTTTACACCTCCACCTTTTCCATCTACAAAGCTAAACTTGCCGCTTGTACCTTGTCCGAATGAGTTTTGATAATCCGGTAAGGTCAATAGGTTTGAAAATGTAGCGTTGGAGTTAACACTGATACCTAAACCCTTTTGGCCTCTGCCAGTTTTGGTTTTAATAAGGATAACACCTGCTGCTGCACGTGATCCATATAGTGCTGCTGCATTTGGACCTTTAAGTACACTGATTGATTCAATGTCTTCTGAATTAATATCCGAAATGGTATTGGCAAAATCCCTTGATCCAGCTATACCTAGATTCTGCGAATTATCAACGGGTACTCCGTCCACTACAAAGAGGGGTTGGTTGTTACCTGATATAGAGGTTTCACCACGAATAATAATTCTTGATGAACCCATATCGCCCTGGCTATTTGTAGTTTGCACACCGGCAATTTTTCCGGCCAGAGAGTTGATTATATTGGTTTCTTTTGCGGTAGCAATATCTTTAGATTTTAATTCCTGAACAGCATATCCCAACGATTTCTTTTCTTTAGAAATCCCAAGGGCTGTAACAACAACTTCACTTAAAGCATTTGCCGAAACATCAAGCGCAATATTTAATGTAGTTGTAGCTGCGGTAATGGTTACTTCTTTTGTAGTATATCCAAGATAAGATATACTAAGTACATCATTAACATCTGCAGCTAGAGAAAACTTACCGCTGCCATCTGTAGTTGTTCCGCTTTTTTTACCTTTTATGGTAATTGATGCTCCTGGAATAGTCTCCCCGTCGGGGTTTCCGGTAACAGTACCTGTTATTTTAACAGATTGTGCCTGTACGGTTTGCAGGAAAAAAAAGGATATAAGAATCCCTGCAAAAATTTTGTATATTTTTAACATGTGAATTAAATAAATGGGTGTATAATAAATTCTTTGGGTTGCATTAAATAGAGCAACAGTGCATTCGTTTTTGAGTGATCATAAGACCAGATGAAGGGTAATGAGATGGAGATGAGCAGCGCATTTCTTTTTGGTGTACTTTCTGTGTCATGTTTTTATACATTTATAGTTTAGGTCATCCCTTACATACTTTGTCGCGAACAGAATTAGATTTGGTTATGATGATTGATAAGGAGCATTGCGCTGTTTAATCTTATCTTTTCCGCTTTGCAGCGAATTGGAATTAGCACCTTTTACAATAAATTGTAGAGGTTGCTAAGACATCATAGGGCCAATCCCTCAGTCTTTCTTGATAAGCAGGAAGTTTTAAGAACCATTTGCTGCGACAAATATAAGAATAATCTAGTATTCCTATAGAAATTAATAAAATAAATATTCTGTATTTTGAGCAGGACAGTACAGGTTGCTGAAAATGACTAAGAAAATTAACATTGTAAACACACTAAACTTTACCTGAATTATATTCTAATGAAATTTCTTTATTCTTTCTTGCTGATGCTCTTCACCATTTCTATGGCAGAAAAAGCATACTCTAATGAAGTTAAACCCTCAGGTTTGCAATGCGAACATTTAATAAACCCAATTGGGGTAGATTTGTTAAATCCGCGCTTGTCGTGGATGATGACAGATACCCGTCAGGGTGCTAAACAAACTGCTTATAGAATTATTGTAGGTAAAGATTCATCAGAAGTAGCAAAAAAAAGGGGCCTTTCGTGGGAGTCGGGCAAAGTAGCCTCGTCTGCAAATCTTGTTAATTATAAAGGCAAAACCTTAGAGCCGTTCACTAAATACTACTGGTCTGTTGAGCTTTGGGATAAAGATGGTAAACCAGCTTCATCTGGCGGGGTAGCAACTTTCGAAACAGGAATGATGAAAGTCGACAACTGGAAAGGTACCTGGATCAGTGATGGTAACGATATCGATAAACGCGAGGCTCCATATTTCAGAAAAGTATTTGAACCTTCTAAAAAAATAAAATCTGCAAGGGCATATATTGCTGCTGCTGGTTTGTACGAATTATATTTAAATGGKAAAAAAGTAGGGAACCATAGACTTGACCCTATGTACACCMGTTTCGACAGACGTAACTTATATGTTTCTTACGATGTTACTGCCCAACTTCAAAAAGGTAAAAATGCTGTTGGTGTTTTACTTGGTAATGGATGGTATAACCATCAATCTATTGCGGTATGGAATTTTGACAAGGCACCCTGGAGAGCAAGACCTACTTTTTGTCTGGATTTAAGAATCACCTATGAAGATGGAACTGTTGATGTGGTTACTTCCGGGGGCGACTGGAAAACAAGTTCAAGTCCGATAGTACTCAACAATATTTACACTGCCGAGCATTATGATGCACGCAAGGAGCAACCGGGTTGGAATACTGCAGATTTTGATGATAAAAAGTGGAATGGCATCTCGCTTAGAGCTGCCCCGTCCAATAATGTTGTAAGTCAGGTTATGCAGCCAATTCGTAATGTCGAAGAAATTCCTTCTAAAACAATGCAAAAGGTTAACGACACTGTATATGTTTTTGATCTGGGCCGCAATATCTCTGGAGTTACAAAAATTAAAGTAAGCGGAGAGGAAGGCACTGTTATTCGTATTAAGCATGGCGAACGCTTGCATGCTAACGGAAGGCTAGACCTATCTAATATTGATGTTTACTATCGCCCTAAAGATAATACCGATCCTTTTCAAACAGATATCGTTACCTTATCAGGTAAAGGAGAACTTGAGTTTATGCCTAAGTTCAATTACAAAGGATTCCAGTATGTTGAGGTGATCAGCAGTAAGCCGGTACAATTAACCAAAGAAAGCATCACCGGTTACTTTATGCACAGTGATGTTACCCCGACAGGTAAAATAAGCTCTTCAAATAAGCTAATTGATCGACTATGGTGGGCAACTAACAATTCTTACTTGTCTAATCTAATGGGATATCCTACCGATTGTCCGCAAAGAGAAAAGAATGGATGGACTGGCGATGGACACTTTGCTGTTGAAACAGGCCTGTTTAATTTTGACGGTATTACAGTTTATGAAAAATGGCTTGCCGACCACAGGGACGAACAACAACCAAATGGCGTACTTCCTGATATTATACCTACAGGTGGATGGGGTTATGGATCGGCAAATGGAACTGACTGGACAAGTACAATTGCTATAATTCCATGGAATATATACATGTTTTATGGCGATAGTAAGTTGCTTTCAGATTCTTACAACAGCATTAAACGGTATGTGAATTACATAGAGCAAATTAGTCCTGCAGGATTAACAACCTTTGGCAGAGGCGATTGGGTGCCTGTTAAATCACAATCGTCATTGGAATATACCTCTTCTACTTATTACTATGTAGATGCAGTTATCCTTGCAAAGGCTGCAAAAATGTTTGGTAAGCAGGCCGATTATAGCTATTACAGCAACCTTGCAGAGAAAATTAAAAAGGCAATAAACGATAAGTATTTAAACCGCACAACGGGCATTTATGCATCAGGTGTACAAACTGAATTAAGTGTTGCCCTGCAATGGGGATTGGTACCTGAAGAGCTTATTACAAAAGTTGCAGAGAACCTTGCTAAAAGAGTTGCTGCCGATGGAATGCACCTTGACGTGGGTGTTTTGGGTGCAAAAGCAATATTAAATGCATTGAGTGACAATGGTCAGGCCGAAACAGCATATAAACTTGCAGCTCAGGATACCTACCCTTCATGGGGATGGTGGATTGTGAATGGAGCAACTACCTTATACGAAAACTGGGATATAAAAGCCGAAAGAGACATTTCTTTAAACCATATGATGTTTGGCGAAATAGGTGGCTGGTTCTTTAAAGGTTTGGGTGGAATTCACCCTGATGAACAACAACCGGGATTTAAGAATATTCAGCTTCGTCCTAATTTCGTTTCAGGGTTAGAACATTTCGAGGCAGAGCACGACGGTCCTTATGGTAAGATCATATCTTCATGGAAAAGATCAGGAAATGCTGTAATCTATACCGTAACTATTCCGGCAAATTCAAGTGCTACAATTACTTTCCCATTAACAGAGGGGAAAAAGGCCTTTAAAGATGGAAAAGCTGTTGCTGCCAAAACAAACATTGGAGCAGGTAAATATCAGTTTGAAATCAAATAGCAGTTATTTGTCTGGTATGGACCAATTGCATTAAATTACTTACTTTTAGAAAGATGAAGACTAAGTTTTTTGATTTTATTCATATTGATGAGTATTCTGCAACGCCTAAATATCTGCAACTGTCCAGTGCAATTATAAAAGCCGTTGAGCTGGGTAAATTAAAGAAAGACAATTTATTGCCTTCTATTAATGAGTTGAGCTATAAGTTGGAGATCTCGCGTGACACCGCTGAAAAAGGATACAAGTACCTTAAAAACATAGGTGTAATTAATTCCGTTCCGGGTAAAGGCTATTATATTGCCAATATAGATTTTAAGCAGAAACTAAAGGTGTTTCTGCTTTTCAATAAACTTAGCGCACACAAAAAGATTGTTTACGATGCATTTATTGCTGCATTGGGTGAGGATGTATCTGTAGATTTTTATATCTATAACAATGATTTCAGGCTTTTTAAACGATTTCTGACCGATAAAAAAGAAGAATATTCTCACTATGTGATCATTCCTCATTTTATTGAAGGCGAGGAATATGCCAGAGATATCATCAATACCATTCCAAAAGAAAAACTGGTTTTACTGGATAAAAAAATAAAAGGGGTTGATGGCGACTATGCTGCGGCTTATGAGAATTTTGAAAAGAATATTTACGACGCTTTGGAACAGGCCCGTAATGAGCTCAGCAAATACCACACACTAAAAATCATTTTCCCTAAAAAAAGCTATTTCCCTAAAGAGATTTTAGATGGGTTCCATCGCTTTTGTCAGCAGTATGCCTTTTCTCATCATGTAGTAAGTGATATATCTATTGAGCCAATAAACGAAGGAGAAGCTTTTATTAATTTAATGGAAGCCGATCTGGTTATTTTATTAGAACGGCTTATTAGTATGAAATATAAAATAGGAAAGAATGTAGGCGTAATATCTTACAATGAGACCCCTTTAAAGAAAATATTATTAAACGGTATTACTACTATTTCAACTGACTTTAAATTTATGGGTACAGTGGCTGCAAATCTTATCCTGGATAACTCCAGGCGCCATATCGAAGTACCTTTTTACTATACCCGCAGAGCATCAATCTAATTTTTTTTAGACTGTAACGAATTTATTTGTACTTCTTCATGATAGTACATGACAGTTTTAAAAATCTACTTGTATAAATTAGGCTTATTATTTTAACCAAATATAAAGTTCAATAAGTATGCAAGTAATTTTCGGGGTCATTTTCCATTTTATAGGAGGCTTTGCCTCTGGTAGTTTTTATATTCCTTATAAGAAGGTTAAGGGATGGGCCTGGGAGAGTTACTGGATTGTAGGTGGTATCTTTTCATGGTTGCTTGTGCCGCCTTTTGCAGCATGGCTTACTATTCCCGGTTTTACAGATATCATTGCTGCAACAAACGGTAAAATCTTATTACTTACTTACTTTTTCGGCGCCTTATGGGGAATAGGTGGCTTAACTTATGGTTTGGGTGTAAGGTATCTTGGGGTATCATTAGGAAGCTCTATTATTCTTGGATTATGTTCTGTTTTCGGAGCAATAATCCCTTCTGTATATTATAATTTTAATCCAAAACCGGGCAAGGATAGTTTAACAGATATGTTGAACAGCCAATGGGGGCAAATGGTTTTACTGGGTTTAGCAATCTGTGTTATCGGAATTATAGTTTGTGGCAAGGCCGGTGGCATGAAAGAAAAAGACCTGGTAGCGGCAGGTAAAGCCGATCCATCTAATGACGAATACAAAATTGGTCTGGGCCTTACTGTATCTATCATTTCAGGTATCCTTAGTGCTTGTTTTGCCTTTGGTATTGATGCCGGAAAAGACATGGCCAATGCCGCAAATGATATTTGGAAAAGCACACATCCGGGGCAGGGCGAATTCCTTTTCCAGAACAATGTAACCTATATCCTCATATTATGGGGAGGGTTAACTACCAACCTGATCTGGTGTATGATCTTGAATTTCCGTAACAAGACTTTTGGTGATTATACCAACAAAGAGACACCTCTTTTAAAGAACTACATATTTTCTGCGCTGGCAGGTACCACTTGGTTTTTGCAATTCTTCTTTTATGGAATGGGCGAAAGTAAACTAGGTAACGGAGCCAGTTCATGGATACTGCACATGGCATTTATCATTCTGATTGCTAACGCCTGGGGTCTTGCATTAAAGGAATGGTCGGGAGTTAAGAAGAAAACTTTCGGGACCGTGATAGCAGGTATAGCTATTATTATTATTTCTGTGCTAATTGTTGGCTACGGAAACTCAATCAAGTAAATACAAATTTAATTAATGAAATATTTTTATGACTGTTAGAACAACTGATTTTAAACATGTAAGTTATTTGTGGGATGATGCAAAGGCTGCAGAACTGGCTGGTGATGAGGTTGCATTGTTAATCTACCGTTCAAATTTACTAGGTGCTGATCTAAGACTTACAAATTACGGAGGTGGCAATACCTCTTGTAAGGCAATTACAAAGCACCCTTTAACCGGGCAGGATACCGAGGTAATGTGGGTTAAAGGATCCGGAGGAGATCTAGGTACATTGAAACAAAGCGGTTTAGCTGCATTGTATGTGGATAGCTTGCGAAATCTTAAAAATATTTACAGAGGACTTGCACATGAAGATGAAATGGTTGAATTATTTAACCATTGCATATATGACCTGAAATCTAAAGCTCCATCTATTGACACGCCATTACATGGTTTTTTACCTTTTAAACACATAGATCACCTGCATCCCGATGCTGCCATTGCAATAGCGGCAGCTAAAGATGGTGAACGTATCACTAAAGAAYTATTTAACGGAACAATTGGCTGGGTGCCATGGCAAAAACCAGGTTTTGAGCTTGGATTGCAATTGCGTAAATGTTTAGATGACAATCCAGGCATAAGAGGCATTATGTTAGGCTCGCATGGGCTGTTTACCTGGGGAGATACAGCCTTCGAAAGTTATATCAATACACTTGAAGTAATAGAAAAATGTGCCGAATATCTTGAAGCCAACTACGGTAAGAAAAAACCTGTATTTGGAGGTCAGAAAATTGAAAGCGCCGCACAAAATCTACGGCGTAAGCAAGCCGCTGCTATTGCTCCTGTCTTAAGAGGATTCTGCTCAAGTGAAAACCATATGGCTGGTCATTTTACTGATGATGCAAGAGTGCTGGAGTTTATTAACTCTAATGATTTAGATCGTTTAGCACCACTTGGAACAAGTTGTCCTGATCATTTTCTGCGCACTAAGATAAGTCCGCTTGTACTTAAACTTGCTCCTAATGAAGACATCAGTGATGTTAAAGCGCTGAAAGAAAGATTGGCCCCTGAATTTGAAGCATATCGTAAAATGTATGCCGAATATTATAATTCTTGTAAACATGATAACAGTCCGGCGATGCGTGATGCTAATCCGGTAATTATATTATATCCTGGAATAGGAATGTTTTCTTTCTCTAAGGATAAACAAACTGCCAGAGTTGCTGCCGAGTTTTATACTAATGCCATCAATGTAATGAAAGGCGCTGAAGCCATATCTGAATACACTTCTTTACCGAGACAGGAAGCATTCAATATTGAATACTGGCTTTTGGAAGAGGCAAAATTGCAAAGAATGCCTAAACCAAAACCACTTTCGGGTAAAGTAGCCCTCATTACTGGCAGCGCMGGCGGTATTGGTAAAGCCATTGCCCGCAAATTTATAGAAGAAGGTGCATGTGCTGTAATCAATGATAATGATGCAGGCAGGCTGCAAAAAGCGAACGACAGCTTTAACAATGAGTTCGGTAAGGATGCTTATACTGCAGTAATATTAGATGTGACTGATTCAGCAAGCATTAAAAATGCTTTTGAAGAAGCAAGTCTGGAATTTGGAGGGGTAGATATAGTGGTAAATTGTGCCGGTATCTCTATTTCAAAACCTATTGAAGAGCATACTGAAAAAGATTGGGACCTTTTATATGATATTCTGGTAAAGGGCCAATTTCTAGTTACTCAGGCTGGAGTAGAGGTAATGCGTAAACAGGCTATTGGTGGCGATGTATTGAATATAGTTAGCAAAAATGCGTTGGTTTCAGGACCAAACAACGCGGGCTATGGATCTGCAAAAGCTGCTCAGTTACACTTAAGCAGATTAAATGCAGCTGAACTTGGGACAGATCATATCCGCGTAAACACAGTTAACCCTGATGCTGTAATATCAGACAGTAAGATTTGGGAAGGCGAATGGGCTGCAGGCAGAGCTAAAGCATATGGAATTACGGTACAAGAGTTGCCAGCTTTCTATGCAAAGCGTACCTTGCTTAATGAAGTGATATTGCCTGAGGATATTTCTAATGCATGTTTTGCTTTTGTTGGCGGACTAATGAATAAATCAACAGGTAATGTATTGAATGTGGATGGGGGCGTTGCAAATGCCTTTGTTCGTTAAAACTTAAAACCTACACAGATGAAACTAGAAAATTATCAATTAGAATCACATAATAGCGACCTTTTGGCCAAACATGAGCGTCAGCTTGATTTCATTACATCAGAAATTTCTAATGCTCAAAGTATTATTCAGAAACTGGTAGATTTCCAGATTGCTATTCCAAGTTGGGCTTTAGGTACAGGTGGAACAAGATTTGGGCGTTTCTCTTCAGGGGGTGAGCCTAGAAATCTGGAAGAAAAAATT
Organism: Pedobacter sp. 05L430; assembly: GCF_056397585.1. NCBI lineage: Bacteria > Pseudomonadati > Bacteroidota > Sphingobacteriia > Sphingobacteriales > Sphingobacteriaceae > Pedobacter > Pedobacter sp. 05L430. The sequence continues at coordinate 90,665 of NZ_JBFTNT010000010.1, forward strand.
GAAGATATAGGTTTGCTTCACAAGCTTAATGGCTCAAGCGGTGCTATTTCTTTGCACATTCCATGGGATGTTGCTGATAATACCAATGCAATTAAAGCTTTAGCTGCACAACATGGTTTACGTTTTGATGCTATGAACTCAAATACGTTTCAGGATCAGCCAGATCAGGCACAAAGTTATAAATTCGGGTCGTTACAGCATGTAGATAAAGCAGTGAGGAAACATGCCATTGACCATAACATAGAAGTTATTCGTCAGGGTGTTGAATTGGGATCTAAAGCACTTACTGTGTGGCTGGCAGATGGATCTTGTTTCCCGGGGCAGCTTAATTTCAGAAAAGCCTTCCATAACACTTTAGAAAGTTTACGCGAAATTTATGCGGCTTTACCAAATGACTGGAAGATATTTGTAGAGTATAAAGCTTTTGAGCCTAATTTTTATTCAACTACTGTTGGAGACTGGGGACAATCTTTATTATTTGCCAATAAACTAGGGCCAAAAGCATATACTTTGGTAGATCTTGGTCACCACCTGCCAAATGCAAATATTGAGCAAATTGTTTCGCTTTTGCTGATGGAAGAAAAGCTAGGTGGTTTCCATTTTAACGATTCAAAATATGGCGATGATGATTTAACCGCCGGTAGCATTAAACCGTATCAACTGTTCCTTATATTTAATGAACTTGTTGAAGGCATGGATGCCCGTGGAATGGATCATAGAGAAGATCTGGGTTGGATGATTGATGCATCACATAATGTAAAAGATCCGCTCGAAGACCTTTTACAATCTGTTGAAGCTATAATGATTGCTTACGCTCAGGCGCTATCTGTTGATCGTGTTGCTTTACAGGAAGCACAAGCTATTAATGATGTAGCACGCAGTCAGGAGATCTTACAGCAGGCTTTCAGAACAGACGTACGTCCGTTGGTAGCAGAAGCACGCTTACGTTCAGGAGCAGCATTATCACCACTTCAGGCTTTCAGAAAATTCAATGTGCGACAAGAGTTAATTAAAAACCGTGGAGCAAAAACGGTAGCAACAGGGTTGTAATTGATGGGAGTTAAAATGAAGGCAATCCCTGTAATAGCGATTTTCGATGTTGGTAAGACCAATAAGAAGCTGTTTCTTTTTGATGAGAACTATAAAATAGTTTTTGAGAGATCGGCACGGTTTACTGAAACTGTAGATGAGGATGGGGACCCGTGTGAGAATTTGGAAAGCCTAAGGCTATCTGTTTTTGATTCCTTAAGGGAGGTTTTTAGAAATCCGGCTTTCGAAATAAAGTCTATTAATTTTGCAACTTACGGTGCCAGCTTTGTTTATATAGATGAGGCCGGGAATCCTTTGGCACCACTATATAATTATCTGAAAGCCTATCCAGAGGAACTTACAGAACAATTCTATAATGCCTACGGGGGAAAAGAAGCATTCTCTAATCTCACCGCATCTCCGGTATTGGGGAGCCTGAATTCGGGAATGCAGTTGTATCGGATTAAGTACGAGAACCCTGACCTGTTTAAAAGAATAAAGTATGCGCTTCATTTGCCGCAATACCTTAGTTATCTGATTTCGGGCGAAGCATATTCTGATCTTACGAGTATTGGCTGTCATACCAATTTATGGGATTTCACTAAAAGCACTTACCATGAATGGGTTAAAAAGGAAGGTATATTGGAAAAGCTTGCACCTATTGTTCCTTCAAACAGTGTAATGCCAGCTGCATTTCCTGGCAACAATTATGCTGTAGGGGCAGGGTTTCATGATAGCTCAGCAGCTTTGGTGCCTTATCTGGTAAATTTCCATGAGCCATTTATTTTATTATCTACCGGTACATGGTGCATTAGCCTTAACCCTTTTAACGCTAGTCCGCTTACTGCAGAAGAGTTAGAAAATGATTGCCTTTGTTATTTGCAATACGAGGGTAAGCCGGTTAAAGCATCACGTCTTTTTTCAGGATATGAGCATGAACAACAGGTGAAACGAATTGCAGCTCATTTCGGTACAGACATCATCACTTATCGCTCTGTTCCGTACGATCCAAAGATCATTGAAGAGCTGGAGCATAAGCCCCAATCGGATATTACTTCTTTTGCAGAGCGTAACCTGGCAGACTATTCATCAGATATTATAGCTTATCATCAACTCGTTTTAGATCTGGTAAATCTGCAATATATAGCTACAAACAGGGTGCTTAAAGGCACCAAGGTAAAACGAATATTTGTAGACGGAGGATTTAGTAAAAACGCCATATTTATGAATTTGCTAGCCATTGCATTTCCTGAGCTTGAAGTATTTGCAGCCTTTATGGCGCAGGCAACTGCAGTAGGAGCGGCTTTGGCCATTCACAAATCATGGAACACTAAACCCTTACCAAATGATATTATTGAACTAAAGTATTATTCTGTAGTTCAGCACCAGAATTAATTATCGTGAGGCAAATTTAGCGGTAATTAATATTGGTTAATTTTAGTTTATGAATTAAGTCGCCTTAACGGGCGACTTTTTATATTTAGACAAGTTGATGAGTAAAACACTGGCCAGAATAACAATTAAACCCGTTATCTGAATAATGCTTATGATCTCATTTGCAAAAAATACAGCAAGTAATACCGCAACCACAGGGTTTACATAAGCGTAAGTACTTACTTGTGTTGCAGGGCGAACCTGTAGTAGCCATACATAGGCGCTAAATGCCACTATTGATCCGAATATGATCAGATAGGCAATTGACCACCATGCTGATTCGGAAACATTTTGAAACTGAAAACCATTCATTTCTCCGGCAATCATACTTCCCGGTATAAATAAAACTCCTGCAATTAACATCTGCCATGCAGTAGAAACCGATGCAGGAGTATCAGGCGCAGGATGATATTTTGAATACAACGATCCACCAGCCCAGCCAATCGGACCAATAATCAACAGGATCATTCCCAGAACATTTCGAGAATCTTGCTGCACAGAAAAACTAGCAGTTAGCTGTTCCCAAAATAAAAGGATTACACCTAAAAAGCCGATGATTAAACCGGCAACAGTAAATTTGTTGCTAAAGTTTTCTTTCCACTTGCCCTTATCTAATATCACAAACCAGATTGCGGCTGACGAAACCATAATGGCAACCAGTCCACTTGGTAAAAATTGTTCTACCCAGATCACTATTCCATTACCCACGCCGAGCATCAGTATACCACTTATACCTGCATGAAATATATTCTTTTTATTAAATACCGGCAAACCATTTAAAATACACCAGCTAAGCAGGAGTGTGCCCGCAATGATAAATCTAAATGCACCTAAAAAGAATGGTGGAAAGCCGGCTACAGCTTTAGAAATGAAAAAATAGGTTGATCCCCATACCGCGTAAACGATAAGAAAGGCCAACAGAACAAGTAAAAGTGGGGCAGATTTTTTTTGAACGGAGGGCATAATTATTTTTTAACAAATAGAACATTTATCAAAGAGAAAACCATTCTTTAATAAATTATATAACAATTCTATTACCAAAGGTGCCTTGTATTGGCTTTACAGCTCTTCTCCGGTTGTTGACCTTATTTCGTTTCTTACATTAATGCTAACACCGTCTTTATTAACCACCGAATAATCGATTTCAATTGAACTGCTGTTAATCTTTATTTCATTAATAACACCGCTTCTAATTTCTCCGATTTTTTCAAGAAGATCTATGTCGTATTTTACTGAATTATCAGCCAGTCTTTTACAAACAAAATGAAAATCGCTGGTTACCAGAATATATTCTGAATCAGAAAGGGCCTTTTCAGCGTATTTAAGGTCTCTTGGAGAAGGAAAACTTCCTGCCAGGGTTCCTTGCTGATTGTATATGTAATTTACAGAGCTTACAATCTTACCAGCAACGTCTAATTTGCTTTTTGTGATCTCGGTAAGGCTGTTAGTCCATGGCAACATTTCAGAAGTGAAAGGCTCATCTTTGCCAGGTATTACGGAGGTGTAAGTATTCGTAATTGCACTGCTGTTGATGTCAATTTTAGTGAAGTCTTCAATAAACGGATCGGCCGCATTATTTATCTGGCTTTCTCTCATTTGCCGGGTGATATAAATAACTTTATTTACTTCCTTTATTCTGATATAAAAATTATAACCTACCTGAACTTTGGTTCCACTGGCTGTTGGAATTTCAGTAGGGTCTTCGGTGTAAGTTTTAACCTTTAATTGATTGCCAGACCCATCAAAATAGCCGATCCAGTATTTTTTGTCCTTAGCTCCGGCAATTACATAACTGCCTTTACTATCTTTAAAAACCAATACTTTAACGATCAGGTTTTGTTTATCCGAGATTTTTAGATTTAATCTTTTAACCAAAGAGTCATTGCCTAAACTAACATCATCGCCAGGTTGGTTTTCAGCAGGTTTCTTACTGCAACTTGCAATTGCAAGGCATATCATTACCAATAGAGTTAAATGTAGTTTCATTAGGTTAGTTTGGTTCTTTGTTGTTGTATTGATTTTTCTGATCCGTACAGAACTTGATAAGGTAAATATATTGTTTTGTATTAAATAGTTAAAGCCTAATTGTTATATTTTTCTGGTGATGATAGTTATTATTGCTTTTAGTGTTAGATAATGCGTTAATGTCTGAAACAAGCATTAATGTATTCAATCAATTTTATATATTTGCGGACTTTGTCTTCGTAGTTCAATGGATAGAATGTCAGATTCCGGTTCTGATGATGGGGGTTCGAATCCCTTCGAGGACAMACAATTTAGAAAACCGTCTTTATTTAATCAAGACGGTTTTTTTATTAATATACTTACTCATTGCTTCTTGTATTAGAGTATATAAATGGTTCGGTCCAGGCTTAGTAATAACAGGTGTTTCACAGGTGTTATATAGGTGTATAAGCGCGTAAAGTATTGTTATGAGTACTTCCATATTTAATGATCATGGCTGATATTATATGGAATCTGATAGGAGGGATATAAACGCAGAAAGCGTGGAACCCCACTTACCGAGCCAGAGGTCCTAGGAGACCGCGCAACGAAAAGCAGAGCCCACGCTTATCGCGTGAGCACTCTTCACTTATCCTCTTGCTGCTATTTGAAATTTCCTAGGTTTCTGGCTCAAGATTCTTAAGTGCTAAATGCCTCAAATATTTTGAAGATTTCGCAAATTTATAATATTAGCTTGTTACATATCTTTTTAGTTTTATCAAATATACTAAAGCCCTATTTAAGAACAGTAATTTCTATATAGTTAATTTGTGCAAGAATAATTAAAAATTTGAAAGAAAAATCAATATTTTGTAGATATTCAAATTGAATTGAATGATACCGAGAGTTTACTTTATAAATAATTTTATATATTAAAGGCATTGTAAATATAACCAAATGAAAAAACCCTTACTATTCCTGATCCTTACTTTTTTGACCTTTTCCCTATATGCAAATATCCGTTTGCCAAATATATTAGGCAGCAATATGGTATTACAGCAGAAATCAACCACTAAGTTTTGGGGCTGGGGTTTGCCTGGTGAAAAGATAAAAATTACTACTTCATGGGATAATAAAACCATAGAAGCATTAACAGATGGAAATGCAAGCTGGCAAATTAGTATTCAAACACCACAAGCAGGTGGACCCTATACTGTTTTGCTTGAAGGTGAAAATAAAATTACACTCGAAAATATATTTATAGGAGAAGTATGGGTGTGCAGCGGACAATCTAACATGGAATGGAGTCATAATAATGGACTTACAAGCATTAAAAACGAATTTTCGCAACTTAGCAAACTAAATATCAAACTATTCAGAATACCTAAAACAACTTCAAAAACACCTCAGGATAATACCGAGGGTACCTGGGTGGCTTGCGATAGCAATACCTTAAAGGCATTTAGTGCTGTAGGCTATTATTTTGGGAAAGAGCTGAATAAGGATTTGAATGTACCGATAGGACTGATCAGCAGCAATTGGGGCGGTACACCGGCCGAAGTTTGGACCCCTGAAAATTTAGTAGAAGGTAACACGGTTTTAAAGGATGCAGCAGCAAAAAAAACGCCTGCTCCATGGTGGCCTACTGCCCCAGGTTATGCTTACAATGCAATGATTGCCCCGCTCGTTAATTATAACATAGCAGGTTCAATCTGGTACCAAGGCGAAAGTAACACCACAACTGCATCAAGTTATACTGAATTAATGAATACCATGATAAGTGCCTGGCGCAAGGCCTGGAATAACAATTTCCCATTTTATTATGTACAAATAGCTCCTTATAAGTATGATAGTTATAATATCGGTGCATTATTGAGGGAAGCACAGACAAAGAATCTGGCTACAGAAAAAACAGGAATGGTAGTAGTTTCAGATTTGGTTAGCGATACACTAAACATCCATCCGACCAATAAGAAGGATGTAGGTCTGCGGTTGGCCAATTTGGCTTTAGTCGAGACTTACGGTTTAAAAAAAAGCGCATATAAAAGCCCGATTTTTAACTCTTTAAATGTAAATGGAAGTAATGCAGAGATTGATTTAGATTACGCCGAAACAGGATTAATGCTGAAGGGCGACAAACCAAAGGAGATTTTTATAGCTGGCGCCGATAAGGTGTTTCACCCTGCAACGGTTAAAATAAAAGGAAATAAAATCATTGTTTCAAATAAGCTGGTAAAAGTACCGGTTGCTGTTCGCTACCAATTTAGCAATGCAGGCCTAGGTAACCTTTTTAGTAAAGCTGGCTTGCCCGTAGCACCTTTTAGAACAGACGATTGGGAACTTGATATCAGTAAGATAAAGTAATATTTGACAGCTTTTTCTTTATAAAATCGATCTTACCAATCCACCTTCAACCCGAATTGCAGCTCCATTTGTACCAGATGCTAATGGACTTGCATAGTAGGTAACGGTATTGGCAATTTCATCAACCGAAAGAAATCTCTGCAGCAAAGAGGTTGGACGCATGTTCTTAAAGAAATCGACTTCTACTTCGGCAACCGAAATGTTTCCTGCTTTTGCTAAATCTTCAATAAAAGTGCCTACACCCTGAGATTTAGTTGGGCCAGGAAGAATACTGTTTACTGTTACTCCAGTGTTCTTACTAAGCTCGGCCAGGCCTCTGCTAATGGCTAACTGTGCTGTTTTTGTCATCCCGTAGTGGATCATTTCATCCGGAATAAAAACTGCGGATTCGCTTGAAATAAATATGATCCGACCCCAGTTTTTCTTTAGCATTTTTGGAAATAGGTTACGGGATAGTCTGATGCCACTCATTACGTTTACTTCAAAAAACCTGAACCAATCCTCATCCGGTATTTCTTCAAAGGGTTTTGGTTCAAAAATACCTGCATTGTTAACGAGTATATCAATATCGGGAAGGCTTTTGATTAATGTATTCACTTCTTCAGTATTTCCGAAATCGGCAGCCAGGCCTGAAACATCTGCACCCTTTACAAGGCTTTTTAATTTTTCAACGGCATCGGCAACACCACGTTCGGCGCGACCGTTGATAATCACTTTTACGCCTTCTTTTAATAAGCTGTGTGCAATTGCAAATCCTATTCCTGCTGTAGAACCACTAATAAAAGCGACTTTACCCTGAAGTTTTAAATCCATAATCTAAATTTAAGTTAAAACAAATATACATTATGAAGATCGGAAGTAGGAGATAATTAAGCGCGTATCTGCGCATGCAGTTACGCGCTTAATTAAAGTTCTTATTTGGAGTAAGTAACTACCAAAGGAAGGTGATCTGAGGCATGAATATCATTTATAACCTGATGAGAGGCAACCTTAAGTTTACTTCCTTTTTTTAAGAGAATAAAATCAATCTCTTTATCAGGATTTACATCTGGGATAGTAGGTGCACAGTTCTGATCGCAGCTGCGGGTAAAATGTTTCTCCAATATAGCCATAGCAGGGGTAGTAGCGGTAAGGTTAAGGTCACCGGCTAAAATAACCTCTGTTTTCCTATTTCCCAATATCTTGTTGATCTCGGCAACTTGTAATAAACGGTGCTCATTATTCAGGTCAAGATGGGTACAGGCAAAGTCCAATTTGCTGCCATTTGGCAGTGTAACATTTACTATTGCCAATGAGCGTTGCTCTGCTTTTAGTCCTTCTTTAAACGGAAGGGGGAAACGCTCAGATTTGTTGATTTTAAATTTAGAGAGTATAGCTACACCATATTCTCCTCCGTCGTAATCTATTCCTTTTGAAAAGAAACTATACATGCCTGTTAATTCTGCCAGCTTTTTTACCTGATCAACATTACCGCTTCGCGGAGTTAATACATCCAGTTCCTGCAAAGCTACAAGATCTGGCGACTGACTTTTAATGACATCAGCTATTGCCTGAAGATCAATTACGCCTTCCTGAGCAGGTGGATTTGCGTGATGAATGTTATAGGTCATTACTTTTAAAGAGTCTGTATTTGTGCTATTTGCCATAGCAAGCATACTACAGTTACTTAGGGCCAAAATTACCACCAGATGTTTAAGATATGTTTTCATATATGTGTTATTATAAATTAATTTTTGCCTTCCCAATTAGGATTTTGTACCAGGTTCCCATTCAACTGAAGCTCTTGTATTGGAATTGGAAATAGATAGTCTCTGTCTTCACGGAACGTTTTTGGTGTGCCCGGATTAACCAATACGTTGCCACCGCTAGTGTTGTTCTCAAGKATGATCTCACTTCCTAGTTTCAAAAACTGTACTCCTGGTCCTGTGGGTTTGTTGCCAGTATAAATTTCCACATCAGTTGTCCCGTTTTTATCCAGATCATATTTACCAAGCCCCGGGAAATACATGCCTTTATACGGTTCTGCATTCAGGTGTCCTTCTTTCCATCTCATCAGATCATTCCAACGCAGGCTTTCCATTACCAGTTCAATTCTGCGCTCACGTCTAACTTCTAAAATCAAACCTTTGTTTCCTCCATTTACATTTCGATACTGTGCAGCAAGATAAGCATCGGGGTTAGCATTTGCAGCAACAATATTTAAATTGGGCATTGCAACTCTATCGCGTAATAGTTTAACTGATTTGTCAATATCTGGTTGTGTTGCTTCTCCCAGTTCAGCTTTTGCTTCAGCGAAATTTAGCAATACCTCTGCCATTCTAAAAATAGGCATATCGTTATCAGATTTATTGAATGAGTCATTTGCTTCGCTTGTTACGTATTTTATAACCTGGTAACCAGTAGTTGAGGCATTAAACTCGGGTACTAAAATTTTGGTATTTCCTATACGCGTGTAGCCAGGCGTACGGATGGTTTGTGCTAAGCGTGGATCACGGTTTTGTACTTCTTCGTAAAATTGGATCTTATTAAATTCCGGTTTGTCGGTAAACCTGCTGCCGTCTTTCATGAGGTAGGTGTTTACCAGACTTTTGTTTAAACCCGGCCTGCCATACGATGCCGTAATGGTATAATAATTTAAGTTATGCCAAACTTGCAATCCGTTACTAAAACGTCTGGTTAAAATAACTTCCTGATCTATTGCAGCTTTCGAGGCAAAGAGATCGAAGTAAGACTTTTCTGGGGTTGATTTATATATGCTATACGGACCTGTGGTCATTAATTGATCTGAAGCTGAAACGGCTTCGCGCAGGAAACGATCGGCATCTGGTAGCGAAAATTCAGAATGATATTTTCTGAATGTACCTTCAAAAAGACATATTCTGGATTTTAGTGCCAGCGCAGTCCATTTAGTTACCCGTTCTACATTCTTGCCCTCATCAGCATTAGCAATGGCAAAATCAAGATCCGCAAGTACAGAATCCATTACCTGAGCCCTTGGTGTGCGTGCTTTTGATAAGGCCTCTTCGTCCTCAAACGCAATGGTTTTTGAGTACCATGGTACATCACCAAATCTGGAAACTTTGTCGAAGTAAAAGTATGCCCTGAAAAACCTTGCTACTGCTGCATACTTTTTACCGGCTTCTGCAGGCATAATGTTGTCGTAATTTTCCAGAAAGTAATTGATCTTTCTCAGTTCAGTCCATGTCCAGCCACCTCCGGAAATAGGTACTGTACGGTTTCCTGTAATCAGCTCTCCAAGATCGGACTTTACCACGTTATCTACAGCCTCGTTATAGATGCCTTCGGCAGAGGGAATAACAGTATAGAAGGAATTGGTATAAAGTTTTAGATCGCTTTCTGTTCTGAAAAAAGCATCAGGTGAAATTTGAGCCAAAGGTTGCCTGTCAAGGAAGTCCTTTTTACATGCCGTAAAAAGGATGCAAAGGGCAATTATTGATATTTTTATATTTTTCATCTTAGTATAGTTAATAGTTAAAAGGATACATCTAAACCGAAAGAGTAAAGTTTACTGAAAGGATATACCCTTGCGTTTGGATCTGCAGTAGAATTGTTATAATCGCCGGCTGCTTGCTCTGGGTCGATATAGTTCGAGCGCAGTTTGGTGAAAGTAAACAGGTTCTCTCCACTTAAATACACCCTTACTTTTGACAACTTTATCTTTTTCAATAGGGTTTCGGGCATGCTAAATCCTATAGTTAGATTTTTTAATCTGATGTATGCCAGATCCTGTAAATACTTATCGTTTTTAACATTTAACTCTCCTCTGTCATTTAATGCCTCGTAACCCCGCAGTTTTGGGAAATAAGCATTTGGGTTTTGGGGAGTCCATACGTCACTTAGGAAGTCTTTATCTACGAAAGAGTAATATGGACGAGAGAAGGGACCCCAGAATTTATCGGCATTGTTTCCAGGATACCACTGTTGTTTTCCTATTCCCTGGAACATCACCGAAAGGTCAAAGTTACCCCAGTTGAATCCTGCGTTGATACCATAAGAATAACGAGGCAGAGAGTTCCCTATCACCTCCATATCTCCATGATCTGTTAGTGTGTTTTTTCCATTATTTACCACTCCATCGCCGTTGATGTCGAGAAATTTTATATCACCGGCAGATAGTTTAGCCCAGTTTCCAGGTGCTTTTAAGCGTTGTTGATTAACATAGTCCTGATTTACTTTATAAGCCTGGGCTTCTGCATCTGTTTGGAAGAAACCGCCTACACGATAACCCCAAATCTCGCCTATTTGTTGCCCCACATAGTAGTTGCTCAGCAGGTTGTTTGGATTATCAAATCGGGTGATCTCGGCAGTGTAATCTGATATGCCAAAGCCAACATTCCAGTTAAATGGTTTTCCGGCCAATGAGCCGTTCTGTGTCCAGTTTAGGGCAAGTTCCCAGCCCTTGCTTTGCAAATCTGCTGCATTTTGTTTTGGTGAAGCAGCACCGAAAACCGAGGATACAGTTTTTCCGGCTGTTAACATGTCGAAAGTATTTCGAACATAGTAATCAAATGTAGCAGTTAAACGATTATCCAGAAATCCTGCATCTACTCCAAAGTTTGCAGAAGTTGCTCTTTCCCATGTTAGGTTAGGAGAAATAGGAGTTGGAGAGGATAAATATTCAGTCTTTTTTCCATCAGTTATATAGTCTATAGTTCCACGGGATAGTAGTGGGATATAGCCATATTCTGCTGCTTCTTGCTGATTGCCGAGCGAACCATAGGATCCTCTGAATTTAAGCTCGTCAACAATTCCTTTTAAGGGAAAGAATTTCTCCTGACTGATACGCCATCCTGCTGAAATGGAAGGGAAAAATCCAAAGCGACTTCCCGGAGGAAATTTAGAGGTGCCATCATAACGTCCATTTATTTCTAAAAGATATCGGCCTTCGTAATCATAATTTACCCTAAAGAATCCTCCTAGCAATGCATATTCATTGGCATTTCCATTAGCAAGAACATCACCTGATCCAAGATCGAGATCATTTAGGTCTTGTGATATTAGGTCGTTTCTTTGTGCAAACACTCTTTTGTAAGTATTTAATTCCTGATTATAACCTAGTAATGCTTTGAAGGTGTGTTTGCCTAATGTTTTGGTATAATCTCCGAATATATTTACGACATGTGATTGCCTTGTGTAATTGGTTTCATAATACTGATCAAACCCAAACTGACTGATCACTCCGGGATATATTGACCATGGTGCCTGTGCTCTGCGTGCCCAGTTGCTCGATGGCTTAAAGGTATAGGTGTAGTTACCTTTTAGTTCCAGTCCTTCGGCTAAATGAGCATTTACGTTAAATAGGTTGATGAACTCATATTCTTTTTCGTTCCCTTTAGATTTGCCATGCAGCAAATCTGCAAAAAGACCATCGCCAATAGTGTAGTTGTTCAGTTCTGTACGATAGGTTGCTGTGCCGTCTGGATTCATTGGCAAATAGGATGGTAATGCGTGTACGGATACTGAAACAAAATTGGCATTTACACCCCATCCTGGATAATCGTAGTTAGAAGCGTTGAACTGTAAGTTATTACCAACGGTTAACCATTTGTTTACTTTGGTATTTACTTTAGCACGTAGGTTATAGGATTTGTACTTGTCCTGATTTATTTGCATCATTCCGTTTTTCTGATACATACGTCCGGAAAACAGAAAATCAGTATTTTCACTTCCGCCAGACACAGATAGGGTATGATCCATACTAGTCTGCCTATCACGGAATATGGTATGCCACCAATCAGTATCGCCATAATAAACATACTGGTCTTTACCTTTTCTGTTGTCAATAATGTAATCAGGAAGGCTTTTGTCGGTTCTGCGTCTTAACAGGTATGCGTAATCCTCGTCCGTATAACCTGTATATGAATTTCCTACTGCACGGATAAAGGCCTCATCGTTCATTTTTGCAGCATCATAAGCATCGGTCATAAAATCGGTACTTGTTGTTGGGGCTGTAAAACCAAAATTATTGCTGTAACTGATTGTAGTTCTGCCTTTCTTCCCGTTTTTAGTGGTTACCAGAACTACACCGAAAGCGGCACGGGCACCATATATAGCGGCTGACGAGGCATCTTTTAGTACGGAGATGCTCGCTACGTCTTTAGGGTTCAGGTTGTTTATTGAACCGGGAACACCATCAACCAATACGAGTGGACTACCGCCGCTACCACCACTGTTAATAGAGGTAAAACCACGTACATTAATCTTTCCATCTGATCCTGGTCTGCCGTCTCCAAAGGAGATATTTAAATTGGGAACGGCTCCTTGTAAGCCCTGGGTTATGTTGGCTATCGGACGATCTTCAAGCGTTTTGGTGTTTACAGTGGCTACGGCACCTGTCAGGTTCACTTTTTTCTGCGTGCCATAACCAACTACTACAACCTCATTCAGGTCGCTCTGATCTTCCAGCATTCTCACAATTAATGAAATTTGCTCGCCGGCTTTAATTTCATAATTCTTTAAGTTTTGCGTGCGAAAGCCAACGTAACTGATTATAAATGAATATCCTTTACCAGCAGGCAGATCGGTAAAGGTGAATAAACCTTTACTATCGCTGGATGTGGTTTTTTTTAGCTGAGTAGACTCGTTAACAGCCATAACAGAAACACCAACAAGTGGGAGGCCCTTTTCGTCGTTAATTGAACCGGTTACCTTGCCCCCCGTATTTACCTGGGCAAGACCCAGAGAGGTGATGCTGAGCCCTAGCAGAAGTAATAGGAGCCTTCTGCTAAAGCGTTTTAAAAAAAGAGTAATTTTTAACTGCATGATTTTGGTTGTTTAAAGTAGATTGTGATTTATTATGGTTTTTATTAAATGATGATTTCTTATTTTTCTTCTGTAATTTGATAAGAGCTATCAGGAAGCTCAGTTATAGTCAGGTTGTTTAGCAATGCGATTTTATTCAGTATTTCTTTCAGCTTGTCTGTTCCATTGAATTGCCCGGTTAAAAGGATTGGCTTTTGAACTTTATTGCAATTTATTGGTCGGTTATAGCGCTCTGAAAGTTCTGAGCAAACTTGCGCTAATGGTGTTTTATCAAATTCGAGTACCCCACCAACCATAGGAGCTGTGTTTTCAATTGCAGATGGTTTTGGTTTTTTTATTTGCATTTGTTGTCTTAAGCCTTGCTCAAACTGAGTAATTTTTACTTTTCCGGCAGCGTAGCGAAACTGCTGGCCAGGATAAAGTATAACCTGGTTGAATGGTTCTTTTGATGCCCCGGTTGCTCTTTCTATCATTATTTTTCCTTTAAAGAGTCGCACCTCTACGTTAGTTCCTTTAAAGGCTCTTACACGGAAGGAGGTTCCTAGGGCTGTGGTATTGATGCCTTCTCCTGTAACTGTAAATGGACGGGTGCTATCATGGGCTACATCAAACGTGGCCTCGCCTTGCAGCATTAGATTTCGTTGGCTTGGGGGGAATGGTTGTTGGTATTGAAGGGTGCTGTTCKGACTCAATTTAACAACGGAGCCATCTTTTAAATTGATTACCTGTGCCGTTGAATCGGAATTGTGTATTGTAATYTGCTTATTTTGAGACGCGGGTTGTTGATAAGATAGTTGTTGTTTATTTCCTTCTGGAACAAGGTATTTCACTGTAAGTATTGTTAGAACAGCGTAAGCCAGTACGGCAGCAACGGCTGTCCAATTGAATTGCTGCCACCATAGTATTTTAACACGCCCGGCTTCTATCCATTCTTCTTCCGGCAGCAAACGTTCTAATAAGCCCGGATCATTCTTAAGACAATTGTGTACATATTCTGCCTCAGAGGGGCTGCATTGTTGATTGAGGAATTTTTGAAGCAGTTGCTTGTCCATTTTGATCGCATTTATAATACTAATACGCAGCCAAAATGCTTTGCCTCTGCTCTTTACATAAATTTAATGTTATTAATATTTTGGTAACATGAGGGTCGAAGCGTGTTACAGGAAAAAAAAGAAAACATTGTCTCTTAATTTTCTCCTAAGGAGCTTTAGGGCTTTTCCGATATGGTCTTCTACGGTGCTGGTAGAGATAGACATCATTTGTGCAATTTCTTTATGGGAATACCCTTCGATCCGGCTTAGCTGGAAGACCTTTTTCCTTGCCGGAGGTAATGCCGAAATTGCAGAATGGATGTCGTCATTAAGCTGTTTTACCAGGGCATCATTGATTGCAGAAGGTTCTCCAACAACATCAAGGTAACCCATTTCTGTGCTTTTGCGTACGGCTAACCGTCTTATTTCATCAATCATTACTGTTCTGCAAATTCTGAATAGCTGTACATTTAGGGCTATATTTGGGTTTAATGCAGATGCATTTTTCCAAAGTTTAATAAAGCTCAACTGAGCCAGCTCTTCAGCGAATGTTACAGATCCGGTACGCTTGAATAAATAAGTATAAGCTTGACGATGGTAAGTGGAATAAACGTTCGAAAAAGCTTTATCACTACCGGCTATTAGATCAATAAGGAGAGCATGATCATCTTTCGGGTACATCTACATCATTTTGATCTGCAAAAAGAAACAAATAGTGTTGCAGAAAATATATAAACAGATTAATTTTTTGTTAAGTCTGCGCTGGTTCTGCCTTTGGCCCAAATATCTCTGATTGTATCTTCATCGCCATGTCCATTAGGCACGGCGGCACTGCGGTTATTGGCATCATACCATTTCTTATTGGTAAGTTTTGTAGTTTGTCTGCTCCCTGGCATTTCAAGAAATCCATTAGGATCAGCCTTTGCAAGCCAATTATAGGCATGGTGTAGCCAATCTCGACGGTATTGATCACTTTGCTTTGCAAACCAGCTGATCTCATCGTACCCCCAAACGTAAATATCTCCAACAGGTTTGCCCGGCGACTTACTTGCACCAAAGTTATCCAGCTCTGCCAAGTAGGGTAGGTGTTCGCATGTCCAGCCACTTGGAGTTATTCCGCCTTTGCTGCGGTTAAAAAGAGCGTCAGAATGCCCAACTTTAAGAATTGCTTCTTCCGGTTTTTCAGGTGTTTCCAGAATCCTTAAAGGGAAAGAATGAAAGTCCATAAGCAATTTGCCTTCGCGTACAAAGCCACCACTTGGAACATGTGAGTCGCATATCAGCATCTTTCTTCTGGCATGCTTAGCTGCATAACCTCTGATAAGATCTAATACCTGCGCATAATGATCAAGGTTCTTATCATTTTTATTCATTAACTCAACCTGGCCAAAGTGTATACCTTCTATGCCTGCATCAATATATGAAGCGGCAAGAAAATAGAAGAGTAGTTTTGTTTCAGATCTGCTGATGTCGGGCACGCCCGAATTTCCCCAATGTTTATTCATTCTTCCGTCCGCATAAAGTATATCTGAATAGCGGAAGTTTCGTTTTTCAACCGGAAGGCTGAGTGCTTTAAATGCCCATTCCGGTACAGGAACTTTTTCAATTTCAGGGGTAACGATTTCAAAGATACAAGCTTGTAAAATGATATCCGGATCTACCTGATGTACTCTAGCTGCCAGCTGTTTTTCCTGCTCAAAGTTCTTTAAAAGATCAGCTTCGCCTCCCCACTGGCAAACTGCGCGACCGATGAACTTAGCACCTATGTTTTTAATCATCCTTAAGTTATCGTCAAAATTGCCTTCTCCGGTAAGCATCCTTTGCATAGTTATTGAACGATCTAAATAATTTTCCAATACTTTTCTTGAGATCTTGCCTTTAAACTTATAGTCAGTTTTTTGAGGAGAAGTAGTTGCTGCTGTATGTATGCCTGCTATGGCAGAATTAATGAGGCAAATAAAAGTCAGCATTAATAAAGTTGACTTTAAAAACTTAGGGTTCATATAATCAATATTAGGGTGGTAGTGGTTGTTTATCAAACTTAACCAGTATGCGTATCAAATACTTATTATTGAATGTAAAGTTTGGTTTTTCCTGCCATGGGGTAAGGTATTTTCCAAAACGGATAAGGTCTTGTCTTCTTACCCCTTCCCAGAAAAACTCGCGCCCTCTTTCATCTAACAACTGGTCAAGTGTTACGGCAGTCCATACGGTTGCCTTCCTCACTAATCTTACCTGATTAACTAATGCTAAAGCAAGCGCAGGCTGTTGAGTTCTTAATAACGCTTCGGCCTTCATCAGTAAAACATCTGAATAGCGATAATACACCCAATCATTTTCAGGTATTCCTGTAGCTGAATTGGTATAGTCGATAGGATACTTGATTACGCGTATGCCCGCAACTTCTAATCTGTCTTTATCCCTTTCAATGATATTAACCTCAGGTGTGAATATCAAATTATTGCCTCTTCTATCCTTTATGGCAACTCCGTTCTGGTTAACTTGCTGCCCAACAAGGAAGCCAACTCTTACTCCGGATACGTTTGTAACACCCGGGTAGGCTGCACCTCTTCTGGAATCTACACTTTCAAACTTGTTGTAGAAGTCGGATAAGGTACAAAAGCCATTATTACCACTTGGATTTTGGTTGTAGTGTAAAGGAGCAACCCACATTGCATTCAGTCCGCCAGCATCTGATCCACCAACATTGCGTCCGGCAAAAACATTCTCCTTTGAGGCATCATTTGAAGGTGCAAAATTGTCGAAGTAATTTGCAGCCAATACATATTTGTTGGTGCCAATAATTTCATCAGCAAGACTGATAACTTTGGTCATATCTGCTGCATCAAAGGTTGGCGCTGCACGGTTTAAGAATGCTCCTTTGTTCAAATAACATTTCATGAGCAGCATACGAGCGGCATTTTTGTTGGCACTTGTTGTAGGACCATCTGGTAAATTAGGAATAATTGCCGTAATCTCCGTAATCAGGTAATTGATCTCATCGGCAGCATTTCTTACTCTCGAAGGTTGTGTAACATCCTCGCCCGGTTCTCTATAAGGTACCTGACCCCAGCCATCCAGAACAGCAAATTCTGAAAATGCACGAATGAATCTGGCTTCTGCGGCCTGTTGTGGACTAGGATTGAATTGAAGTACGCTGGTGGCAACATAACTTGCACTACCCAGGTCCCTGAATACACTATGAATACGGGTATGATCTGGTGCCCATTTGTGCAGATGGAGCGCTCTCCATGCACCATTGTCGTCCCAGTCTCCACCGCGGGTTGGAACAATGGCCTCATCAGTAGGGAATTCCTGCAATGCCCACCATCCATAAGGTCCCTGGAAAGGAGCCCTCATTGCATTATAGCTTGCATTTAGTACAGCTGCAACATTGCCGGAGCTTACACCACTGTCATTGATCTCGCCATTAAGTGTTTCATCAAGTTTTGTACAGCCCGCAATTGATAAAGCAGTAATT
This sequence comes from Pedobacter sp. 05L430, assembly GCF_056397585.1. Taxonomy (NCBI): domain Bacteria; kingdom Pseudomonadati; phylum Bacteroidota; class Sphingobacteriia; order Sphingobacteriales; family Sphingobacteriaceae; genus Pedobacter; species Pedobacter sp. 05L430. Next base: position 108,731 of record NZ_JBFTNT010000010.1, read on the forward strand.
ATTAAGGCTGTTATATATCTATTTTTCATGTCTGAGAATATTTAAATTAAAGAGAAAAATTAACCCCGAAATTGAACGTTCTTGCGGATGGGTAAGGCACATATTCTATACCTGCCGATGGAACGCCATTGATGCTCTTGTCAACATTTACCTCCGGATCAAAGCCTGAATAATTTGTAAGCACAAATAAATTTTGTCCGTTAACGTATATGTTTAATCCTTTAATTGCTTTTCCTATATTTCCAATGTTATAGCTTATTGTGGCATTCGCCAGTTTTAGGTAATCGCCTTTTTCTATATAGCGTGAAGAAGCAGAAATTGGATTAGCCAGTGATTCCTGTATGCCGGAATTTAACAGTGCCGATGCAACATTTCGGGTGCCTAAATTGGTAATTGGCAATACAGAGTTGGCGGTGTTGTTATACACATCTTGCCCTAAAGAACCATTAAAGTTAAGACCTAATGATAATTTTTTATACCTGAAATCTGTACTGATACCCAGGATTACACTTGGATTTGGGTTACCAACGTAATAATATGTAAAACCATCATCGGTGTATTTCGAAAATCCATTCTCATCAAGGCCCTCATAGCGGCGGGTAACCATAGCAAAAAGCGGCACGCCATTCTGGATCACTTCTAATGTTACATCGCTTAATCCCTGTCCGTTTAAAGAACCGGTATTAATAATTCCTGTAACATCCTGTACTTTGTTTTTTATAAACGTAGCATTACCACCTAACGACCAGCTGATGTTTTCTTTATCAATGATACTTCCATTTAATGTTAACTCAATACCATTGTTTTTGATTTTACCGGGAAGATTTACCCAGGTAACTGATGCTCCTGCAGCAGAAGGATAGAATGGTATTTGTGGAAACAACAGATCAGTAGTGGTTTTTCTAAAATAATCTACCGACCCTGTTAATCTGCTTTTAAAAAGACCAAAGTCTATTCCAATATTGGTCTGCTCATCTGCCTGCCATTYTAATTTATCATTTTTATTGTTTATCCCCGTTAAAGTTTGGCCTCCCTGGTCGTAACCAAAAGCATAACGCTGTTGTGCCGATCCGGATGGGAATTCCTGATTCCCTGTTTTGCCATAGCCAGCCCTGATTTTAAGCTGATCCAGCCATTCTGTTTCTGAAAGGAATGCTTCGTTTTTAATATTCCATGCAGCAGAGAAAGATGGGAAATAACCATACTTATTATCGGCACCGAACTTGGTAGAACCATCTGCTCTGAAAGTTGCCGTTAACAGATATTTATCTGCATAGTTAAAGATGGCTCTTGCAAAGTAAGACTGAAGTTGTGTTTTAGGGTCGTAGTATGAGCTCATCTTACGATTGGCCGGTGCAGTTGCCTGTAGTGCATCTGTATAATCCACAGGAATGTTTCCAAAACCTGTTGCATTCATGTTTGAACCCTTATTGATGTAGTTGGTATATTCATAACCAACAAGGGCATTCAGGTTTAAACGCGAGGCAATCTCTTTATTAAAAGTTAAGGTATTGGTAAATTGCTGTGTTATTAATTCAGTGCTCGAATAACTTGCGTAACCTCCCAAAAAGTTCTGATCTGGTTTTTCCTGTACGCCCTCCAGGTTAATAAAGCTACGGGTAGATGATCTTCTTACCCCCGTGCTATAGTTTATGCTGGCCAACATTCGGAATTCAAGCCATGGAGCAATTTTGTAATATGGTGAAATACTACCCAGGATGGTTGATACTTTTGATTTATCGTTATACGCTTCAGACATGGCTAAAGGGTTAACAATTCTACCATTCTCAATAAACAATGATCCGTCGGCATTTCTTAATGGTTGCGTTGGATTCCATGAAAGGGCCTGACTGATCAAACTACCTGTAAAACCTGCGTCTGTTGTGATAGGCGCAATGGTTTCATTGAACTGGCTACTCAAGAGGTTTACATCAAGCCCAAGGTTTTTGCTTTCCAGAAACTTGAAGTTTCCATTAAATGACCCGGTGTATTTTTTTAAACCTGTTTTTCTGATAATACCCTGCTGATCCTGATAGCCTAGTGATGCCCGATAGGTGTTCCCATCGCCGCCTCCACTAAAACCAATAGAATAGTTTTGGTTGTATGCAGTGCGCGTAATGGCGTCCATAGCATCTACATTGCTTCCAAAATCACCACTTGTAAGTCCATATTTATTCAATGCCGAACGATAGCCATCGCCGTCTAATACATCAATCTGGCGCATGATATTGGAAACACCAGTGGAAGCATTAACATCTAACTTTACACCACCGCTGGCGCCTCGCTTTGTTGTAATTAAAACTACACCATAGGCAGCCCTTGATCCGTAAATGGCTGTTGCGGATGCATCTTTAAGAATTTCCATAGAGGCGATGTCATTCGGGTTAATAAAGTTTAAAGGGTTTCCACCTGGTGCAGCACCAATACCTCCTCCCGGAGAGCTTTTAACCCCTCCAACGGTGCTTGGACTGGCCGATGGTCTGGCTGAACGACCATCAAGAGCAATTCCATCAACTACATATAAGGGTTGTCCGGAACCAGTCATGGCTGTGTTACCTCTTATCCTTACTGTTGTAGAACCTCCGGGTTGGCCACTGTTATTGATCATTTGTACCCCGGCAACCTTACCCTGAATGAGTTGGTCAGGTGCAATGAGCGGGCCTTTATTGAAATCTTTTTCGGCTAAAGTGGCTACTGCTCCGGTAAGGTCTTTCTTTTTCACCGATCCGTAGCCTATTACCTGAACCTCACTTAAATTATTTGCAGATTGTAATACAGGGTTTATTACATTTTTACCTGCAATTTCGACAGTTAAACTTTCCATGCCGACATAACTGAAGATCAACCGTTTTGCAGTCTGCGGGACTTGGATGGAGTATTTTCCATTGCCATCAGTAAGTGCTTTAACGTTTGTGCCTTCAACACTGACTGTAACACCAATTAAGGTGTTGTTGTCTTTATCTGATACTGTACCTGTAACTACTGACTGAGCTAAAGCTGCTGAACTGATCACTAATAGCACAAGTAGAACTACTGCTTTTTGCAGCATACGTACTCCGGGCCTGTTTTTTAAAACAATGCCGGTACTTTTTAATAAATAGTAATTCATCGTAAATTTTAGTTAGATTATTAGAATAAGAGTTGATTACAGTGATGATCAAAGTCTGCCCGACAAAAGCAAAGCGCATATAAATTCCCCGACGCGAATACGCCAAGAAAACAAGGGCCTGATTTTGCAGGATATACTAC